>DMTJ01000583.1 GCA_003477185.1 Lentisphaeria bacterium | reverse complement strand
CTATTGGGGGTTTTCGAGCACTTCTTGGAGCTTCAACAGGTTCTGTTGGGCAGTCTCATAGTTCGGCTGGATTGCCAAAGCCTGCTTATAGCGGGAGATGGCCAGCTCGAGATCGCCGGTCTTGTGCGCGATTACGCCGAGATTAGCATGGAGCTGGGCGATGCCAGGCGCTAGCGCTAGCGCCCGAAGATAGTAGCTCTCGGCTTCTTGAAGACGATTCGCCAAGAGATGAATATTGCCCAGATTGGTCAGCGCCTCATGGTGAGCGGGCTGGATCGCCAGTGCGGCTTCGTACGCTCGTGCAGCCTGCTCAGGCTCGCCCTTGCGGCGCAGGAGGATTCCCCGGTAGTTGTGGGCATCTGCGAAGTTCGCATCAAGCTCGATGGCCCGATCGATGTGCGTCATCGCTTCGTCGAGCAGCTTGTTCTGCTGGACCAGTGCCCGGCCTAGGTTGTAATAGGCTTCTTTGTAGTCAGGATTGTAGACGACAGCCTTGCGATAGAGGGCCTCAGCCTTAGCGAGCTCACCCTCGTCGTCCAAGACCAGAGCCAGATTGTTATAGGGCAGGGCGCTGTTTGGGTCCTTGGCCATGGAGTCTGTCCAGAGTGCCCGGCTGTCGCGCCAGACATCGCAGCGTTGAAAGGCACCGGCCGCATAGGCGAGCAGGATAAGGGCGGGAATGGCGACTCCGGCTGGTGAAAAGCGCCGAGCCAGGGCCGCACCACCAATTCCAGCCAGAACGCAGAGCGATACCGCTGGGAGGTAGAGGTAGCGATCGGCCATGATGGTCGAAATAGGGATGATGTTCGCAACTGGCGACCAGGCAATGCCGAACCAGGCCACTGCCCAGGCAAGCAGCATATTGCCCTTTCGCGCGAGTATGACCGCGCCTGCGATCGCGGCCACGAGAAGCGCCAGCCCGAGGCAGGCTTGCGGCGTAAGCGAATCGATCACGTAGTGATGGTAGCGGCAGTTCAACCACAGCGGTGCAAGCAAATTCTTCGCGTAGATCACCAGCACCCAGAGATCAGTAAAAACCGTATTTATCGCGTCGCCGTGGGCGTGCGTGCGCGCAGTCTTGCCCTCGCCTTCGGTAAGGACTCCCACCAAGGCCAGGGTAAGGAAGGCATTGCAGAGCAGGTAGGCGAGATAGGCTGGCCAGCGCTTGCGGACGGCTGCCAAGCGGTCAAGCACCAAGTCGGTCAAGATAATCAGCGTGGGGACGACCACACCGACCGGGCTGGAAAGCATGGCCAGGACCGCTGCTACGAGTGATGCTGCCCACAGCCCGTACTTGCTGGCTCCTTCGCGTTCGCGCGCCTGCCAGTGTACGAGCGCGGCAAGTGCTGTAAAGACAATTAACAGGCCATACTTGCGGGATGAGGCCCAGGCGACTGCTTCGACGTGGACCGGGTGCACGGCAAACAGCATGGCCCCGAACCACGCAGCCAATCGGGTCTGCGCGCGGTGCCAACTCGGCAGAAATGCAGGGATCACACGTGCGAACCAAAGAAACAGCAGGCATGAACCGAGGGCATGCAGCAGCACGTTTACCGCATGGTATGGGCCGGGTCGCAGTCCCCACATGGCGTAGTCCAGCGCATAGCTCAGCTCGCGAATCGGCTGAAAGGTCCGGCCCTTCTGCAGGGAAAACATGGTGCTCAGGCTGTCGCCGGAGAGGGAGCGAATCCCAGGGTTGTCTACGATCAGCTTGGTATCGTCCCAGTTCGTGAAGCCAAACTGCAGGGACTTGCCGTAGATCAGGGCGGCGGCCAGCAGCAGCGAGCCAAGGGCGAGCGCCAGAAAGGCGCGCTCCGACATGCCCCCGAGTGAGATGTCAGGCGGTGCTGCTTCGCGGGCAACTCGGCTGCGTCGGGCCTTGCGTGCCATAGCGGTCAGTTGTGAGCGGCAGGCGCGGCAGCCGGTGTGGCGTCATCGTGCCCGTCTGCACCAGAGCTGGTGAGGTACATCAACGGCATAGCGATCGCATAGCAGACCAGTAGAGCGATGCCCACGCCACGCTTGAGCGTGGCACCCGAAATCATGATGCCGACCCGGAAGACGATCAGGACGACGAGCATCACGGGGAACATCACGAGAAAAAATTGCGGCTCTGCAGACAGCCCGCCCGGAACGACTGCGGCGGAGGCACCGGCTACAAACAGGACGTTTAGGATGTCGGCCCCGATCACGTTGCCAATTGCGAGATCGCCATGGTTGCGGCGCACAGCCTGTAGGGCCGTGACCAACTCGGGCAGTGAGGTGCCTAGGGCGACCATGGTCGCTGCGACCACCGCGTCTGGCACACCAAGGCGTGCAGCCAGAATCTGCGCCGCAGGAATCAGCAGGTGTGAGCTTACAATCACCAGCGATAAGCCAACAATCAGGCGCAGAATCACCCCCGGCAAGGCAGCATTGGCATCTTCCTCGCCTTCGAGGTGTTCTTCGCCGCCGCTTGAGCGGGACCAGCGGATCGTGAGTAGAATGTAGGCCACCAGCAATACCAGAAACAGCATGCCGGCGACTCGTGATAGGCCGCCGCCGGTGGTCAGAGCCGCAGCAGGCGATGACCACGGAATGCAGGCAATGACCAGCAGGAAGCCAGCGCCCAGCTGTAGCCAGCCCTGGCGATTCACGACGCTGCGGTTCAGCGGCAGGGGAGAGATTGTCGCCGCGATGCCGAGGATCAAGCCGGTGTCGCAGATGATGGAACCCACGGCGTTGCCAAGCGCGAGCCCGGGGTCTCCTTTGACCGCCGCCAGAACCGAGATCATTGTCTCCGGGAGGGTGGTCCCGAGACTCACTACTGTGGCACCAACCACGACTTTCGGAAGCTTCCAGCGCAAAGCTAAAGCCACCGCTGACGAGACCACCATATCTGCGCCTTTGGCAAGCAGAATGATGGCGATGACCAGGATGACTACCAGAATCAGCGAGGACTGATTCTGCATGAACTCGTGGAGTTGTTGTTCGAACACAGGGAAATCCTATTCCGTTGAGCGGGCAAGCGCGAACACTACGGCGACGCGCACGATTTACCCGGCATCTTCCCGGCCTAGCAAAGGCTTATGGCCTGCTCTGTACCCCCGTTCGGCGAGGTAGATTCCGGGCCTGTGGGGAGAGCTAGCCTACGACAACTTGGCTTCCCCACCAGTCAGCATTCGGTTCCCATTGCGGGTTTAAGTACATGGCGTGATCTAGCTCGAGCTCTGGCATCAGTTCGTGTTCGCGGCTATGCAGGAACGCCTGCTCCTTTTCTGCATCGTACATTGGGTCGAGCCGCGTGATATTTAAGCTACGCACATGACTGAACAGCAGGATAAGTTGCTGCTGAATGGTGCGTACATTCTGTTGCCGTCCGCAACTCAATCGGGCAGTGGTGTACACCGTGTTGGAGCAGATTCTGTGTGGTTCGGGGAAGCACGGCCTTCGGTACTTCCCGCTGCGTGGCATCCGCCAGAAAGTAGCGTTGGATCTCCGCCCCGCGTCCGTTTCCTCGTCCTCCGAGACCATCGCAACTCGGCTCAGAGAGCCAAGCTACCGTCTCTTACTCACGGAATTCCTTCGAATGCGAACTTAAAGGTAGCCAACCCCCACAGGGATGTGATTGTGATTGCCTCCAATCAGCATAGTAGACCTACGATCACCCCTAGCAGTCCGACGGGCTGCTGGACCATCGGCGAGGTGTCGCTAGCGCGGCGGAGCGCCGAAAGGGCCGCCCTTTATCCGACGAATTTGTGACACGCCACACTAGGTCAGTGCCATTGAAACGTAGGGCGCAGCTCCCGCTGCGCCCAATCCGCCATCGTCCCGGGATTGCCTATTCGCCGTCGGCGGGTTTCTCTTCTGCGGCTGCAGGGACAGCTGCTTCTTCGGGAGCGGGTTTCGCTTCAGGAAGATGGCTCTTGACCTCTTCCAGTTTCTCGGCGAAACGCTCGTCCTTTTTCAGCTTGTTCAAGCAGAACTTGCAGGGCGAATTCCAGCGCTTGCCGCGGCCACGCCCAACAGCATCCTCGATGTTCAAATGCTGAACGTTCTTGGATTTTTTGAGCGCGTGGCACGTCTTGATCGCGTGCCACTTGGTGCCACTGCCCCTTGAGATATAGCACATCTCCAGCTCTGCGACGTTTTCCTCTGCCAATGGCTCGGCCGCTTGGCTGATGGATGTGGCGCAAAGGCCGACGATGAACATGAAGGGCAAGAGCTTCTTCATTCTACTTCTCTTGTGGGGTGGATGGCGCGAGGTCCAAGAACTAGTTGAGCAGGCTCAAATCACTGAGGGCACCTGACTCGAGAATGCCGGACTTTGCATACTGTCCCAGTTTGTCCCGTGAATCCTTAATGTCGAGGTTACGCATGGTCAGCTGGCCGATCCGGTCGAGCGGTGAGAACTCACCGGCGCCGGATTCCATCGTCAGCCGTTCGGCCTCATAAGTGAGGTTGGGGCTGGTGGTATCCAAAATCGAGTAATCATCGCCGCGACGCAATTCCAGGACGACTTCGCCGGTGATGGGCTTGGCGATCCAGCGCTGGAGGGACTCGCGCAGCATCATCGCCTGGGGGTCGAACCAGCGGCCTTCGTACAACAAGCGGCCCAAACGGCGGCCCATGGTGCGATAGTTTTCGAGCGTTCCCTCGTTGTGAATGCCGTTGATCAGCCGCTCGTAGGCTACATGCAGCAGCGCCATGCCGGGGGCTTCGTAGATCCCGCGGCTCTTGGCCTCAATGATGCGGTTTTCGATCAGGTCGGCCACGCCAATGCCATGACGGCCCCCGATACGGTTGGCTTCCAGCGCCAGCGCCACGTGGTCCTCAAAGGTCTTGCCGTTGAGCTCGACCGGCAGTCCCTCTTCAAAGCGAATGCTGACCTGCTCGGCTGGTACATCCACGTCGGAACGCCAGAACGCCACATTCATGATTGGGTCGACAATGTTCAGGCCGTTCTCAAGAAACTCGAGATCCTTGGCCTCATGCGTGGCCCCCCACAGGTTTGAGTCCGTGGAGTAGGCCTTTTCCTTGCTCATCTTATACGGGAAGTCGCGCGCTTGCAGCCATTCGCTCATTTCCAAGCGGCCGCCTAGCTCGTCGACAAAATCTTGGTCTAGCCATGGCTTATAGATGCGCAGGGCTGGATTTACCATCAAGCCATAGCGATAGAATCGTTCGATGTCGTTGCCCTTATAGGTGCTGCCATCGCCCCAAATATCGACGCCGTCTTCCTTCATCGCGTTCACCAGCTTGGTGCCGGTGACAGCACGGCCAATAGGCGTGGTGTTGAAATAGCGTTTGCCGCCACTATCGATGTGAAAGGCGCCACACATCAGAGCGACCAGTCCCTCGTGCACGAGTTCTGTGCGGCAATCAATCAGGCGCGCTTTTTCTGCACCGTAGGCCAAGGCACTTGCCGGGATCGCATCATAGTCTTCCTCGTCTGGCTGGCCGAGATTTGCGGTGTATGCGTAGGGGACCGCGTCTCTCTCTCGCATCCAGGCGATTGCAGCGCTAGTATCCAGTCCGCCGGAAAAGGCAATGCCGACATTTTCGCCGACGGGTAGCTTCATGAGGATCCGTGACATCGAAACAAACTCCGTAAATAAAGGTTCACTGGTGATTGGTACGGGATATCTTAATGCGGACAACCCGCAACTAAGAACGCAGACATTGCCGTACGGCACACAGCACCGGGCATAGGACTAGAATGGGGAAAACACTCGAAGAACGTACCATCATTGCGCCCGGTTCCCGATCTCGGTGGTTGGCCGCCACGCAGTCGCTGGGCGTTCTGATCGTCACGTGCACCGCCGCGATCATGGCCGATGCGCCGATGTATCTAGTGGTCATGGTCCCGGCGCTTTGCGTCGTCGCGGCCGTTCCGCGCTCTTTGCAT
>DMTJ01000523.1 GCA_003477185.1 Lentisphaeria bacterium | reverse complement strand
GCGGAAAAGTTGGTGGGGTCCAGGGCCAGGACGTGGTTCCACAGGGACATGTGATTATACCAGATCAAGGTCTGGGTGCGGGTGAGCGGGATCAGGCCGAAGCTGAGGACCATGGCGATGTAGAGGGCCTGCCTGGGGAGGCGCATTAGGCCAGCGGCGAGCAGGACGCTCGCGGGCATGATGGCGATGTAGGTGTAGCGGTCGGCCGCGATCTGATAGCCACTCTGGAACATGCCGAGGACGGGCGAGACGGTGATGGCGAAGCAGAGCCAGGCAATGGCGAGGGCGGGTTCACGCTTGCGCCACAAGGCCAGAAATACGACCAGCCCCACGGTGAGCAGTGCTGGGATCAGGAATCGGGCGGAGAAGGGCGCGAAATCCATGGGCAGCTGGTAGTTCGGCGATAATCGGGTGGGCCACAGGGTTTTTCCCAGATAGAAGGAGAGGCCGTAGAGGGACTGCATGATGCGCTCGACCAGCGTGTGATCGGCGACCATGTCCATGGCCCAGGCTTTCTGGCCTTGGAGCGCGCGCCAGGCAAACCAGCCGCTGGCGGCGAGGAAGGGGACCTTTTCGAGCAGCCATGCCTTGGCCTGATCGCGGCGGGCAAAGGGGACGATATCGAGAAGTAGCAAGACCACGGGCAGAGTCATGCCCCAAACTTTGGCAAACATGGAAAGGAGAAAGCAGCCAAAGGCGAGCCAGTAGGCAGTGGATTTATACCACGCTGGGCTGTCTGTGGACTGTCGCACGTAGCGCAGCCACAGCAGCAGAGTCCCCACCAGCAAGGCACCGGAGAGAACATCTCGGCGCTCGGTGACCCAGGCTACGGATTCGACCCTGAGCGGATGAAGGGCATAGAACCACATGGCTGCCGCTGCAGCGAATTTGGCTACGCGGTCTGGCGCACCGCCGAGCCAGGATCGCGCCAGCAGCCTGGCGATCAGCAGGTAGAGCAGGAAGCTGGTGAGGGCGTGCAGCAGGATGTTGGTCCGGCGGAAGGTCCAGGGCTCGTCCGGCCCCAGCTGGCAGTCGATGGCCAGGCTCAGCCAAGACAGCGGTTGGTACGGACCGGTATAGTCGGTGGTGGCCATCCATTTCAGGTTGTCCCACGACAACGAACGGTATTTGTCGTTGTGCACGAAGTTGCCGATGTCATCGTAGACGTAGGTGTTGGGCTTGCTTGGCAGGTAGGCGAAGTAGACTGCGGCCAGGGTGAGGGCCGCCACGGCCAGATCGATCCAGCAGAATGCGGAGTTCGCAACAGCAGCCTTGCGGCGCTTTGCCATCAGATTGTGCCGGACAGAAAGCTGCGCAATTCGGCAACGACGCGAATGGGTTGGTCGATGTGCACCCAGTGGCCGGCATCTTCGACGGTGTGAACTGTTGCTTGCGAGAACCACTTGGGAATGGCCGCGATCCCTGCCTCGCTGACGTAGTCGGAATTGCCGCCGCGCATGAACAAGCTCGGCCGTTCGAAGATGGCACAGGGAGGTGGCTCGAAGCTGCCAAGTTCAGGTAGGAAATCGCGGAGGATGCGGACGTTGGGACGCCAGCGAAATGTCTTGCCCTCGCGAGCCAGGTTGCTAAGTAGGAACAGCCGGGTGCGAGAATCGGCGATGCGGGTCTGCAGCTCTGCATCGACTTCGGCGCGGGATGTCTTGTCTTCGATGCGGAGTTCGCAAACCGCGTTGAGGACCGGTTTCAGGCGGATCGCCATGGTGACCGGGGCCATGTCGACGACGGTCAGGGAGGCGAAGGCAGCGGGCTCGGCCAGCGCGGCCCGCATGGCGACTTTTCCGCCGAGGCTATGGCCAAGCAGGTGGACGGGCCGCTCGAGCTTGCGCACCAGGGCCAGGACGTCTTCGACTAGATCGGCGTAAGTCATCCGCTCACTATGGGGAGATTGGCCGTGGTTGCGCAGATCGGGAGCGATGACTTGGAATTCTTCGGCCATTTGGGAACCGATGGTTTGCCAGTTTCGGCCTGCGCCGAGCAGGCCGTGCAGGATTACCAGCGGAGTCCCTTGTTCTCCCCAGCGTTGGGTGGCAAGCTCAAGTGCCATACGATTTATCTCTACTTTCAGTGGCGTGGGCGGTACGGTAGTGCCGGTCGAGGGTTTGGCGTTCGACTTTTCGATGGCTTTCGCTATGGTTGGCGTTCGCCCAATTCCAACAAACGCACGTTCGATTGATATGATTGACTATGCGCAGTTCGCAGCTCTGGCTGAGAACTACACCGTGATTCCTTTGGAACGCGAGATTTTGGCCGACCATGAGACGCCGATCTCGATGGTCCACCGACTACAGCAAAACGAGCAGGTGTTCCTGCTTGAAAGCGTGGAGGGCGGTGAGCTGTGGGGACGATGGTCGATCATCGGCTTTGGCATCGAGCGACAGATCCGTATTGAGGGCGAAGTAGCCTATCTGCTCGGTCCTGGCGCTGCCCGCGAGGCGCTGCCGGGGAATCCGATCGACGCGATGCAGGCCTATCTCGCGTCGTTTAAGCCTGCGCCACGCGGAGACCTGCCTAGATTCTACGGCGGTGCGGTCGGCTACCTGTCGTTTGAAAGTGTGCGTTTCTTCGAGCGTTGCGGGGAGGCCAGACTTGGAGATGGCCGCTTTCCAGATGCGACGTTTTTGCTTTGCGATCAGCTGGCAATCTTCGACAACGTACGGCACTCGCTGCGCCTGATTCATTGTGTGCACGTGGACCGTTTCGACTCGGTTGAAGAGGCGTGGCAGGCTGGCCAGCAGACGCTCGCTGAGATGGCGGACAAGGTGATGGGGCCGGGGAGTGCGCCCGAGGCGTTGCGGAGTTCGCAACCGGTGGAACTTGTCGCGAACATGCCGCGTGAGCAGTATGAGGGCATTGTGAAACGGGCGAAGGAGTACATCCAGGAAGGCGACATTATTCAGGTGGTGCTGGCGCAGCATTTTTCGGGGCATTGCGAGGCGGACCCGTTGACGATTTATCGGGCGTTGCGCTATGTGAATCCGTCGCCGTACATGTATTTTTTGAAGCTGGACGATGAGCGGGCGGTGGTCGGTTCATCGCCGGAAGTTTTGGTACGGGTGACTGGAGACAAGGCCGAGATTCGGCCGATCGCCGGGACCCGCCACCGCGGTGACACGCCGGAAGAGGATGCACGCCTGCAAGAAGAGTTGCTGGCCGACCCGAAGGAGCGGGCAGAGCATGTGATGCTGGTGGACCTGGCTCGGAATGATCTCGGCCGTGTGGCCCAGATTGGCTCTGTGGAGGTGAAGGAGCAGATGTATGTCGAGAATTACTCGCACGTGATGCACCTGGTCTCCATGGTGCAGGCGAAACTGCGGCCGGATTGTGACGCGATCGATGTGTTGAAGGCGAGCTTTCCGGCAGGGACGCTTTCCGGGGCGCCTAAAGTACGGGCGATGGAGATTATCGCCGAGCTGGAGCCGTGCGCGCGCGGCCCGTATGGCGGTGCGCTGGGGCACATCTCTTACGGGGGCGAGAATATGGACCTGGCGATTACGATTCGCACGGTGGTCTGTGATGGCCCAAAGGCGACGGTGACTGCCGGAGCTGGCATTGTTTTCGACAGTGTGCCGGAGAATGAGTATATGGAAACGATCCACAAGAGCAATGGTATGCGCAAAGCACTCGAATTGGCGGCTGGCGGTCTGGCGCTGTCTCGCCCGCAGGAGGACCCGGCATGATTGTCATGATCGATAACTACGATTCCTTCACCTATAATCTGGTGCAGGAGATGGGAAAGCTTGGCGCGGAAATGGTGGTGCATCGCAATGACCAGATCACGCTGGATGAGCTGGTGGATTTAAACCCCAGCTGCCTGATTGTGTCCCCCGGGCCTTGCACGCCCAAGGAGGCTGGCATTAGTGTGGCGGCGGTTCAGGCCTTTGCCGGCAAGATTCCGATTCTCGGTGTTTGCTTGGGGCATCAGTCGATCGTGGTTGCGTTCGGCGGGGTCGTGGGCTACGCCAAGCGCATTATGCACGGGAAGGTGTCGCCGGTAAAGCATGATGATATGGGAGTTTTTGCAGGCGTGCCGCAGGAGTTTGCGGCTGGCCGCTACCACTCGCTGTCGGCTGTGCCAGAGTCGCTGCCGGCGTGCTTGGAGCCAACGGCGTACACGACGGATGATCACGAAATTATGGGCATTCGCCACCGGGAGCTGCCGATCTACGGGGTGCAGTTTCACCCAGAGTCGGTGCTGACGCCGGATGGCCCAGCGGTTATGGGGAATTTTCTGCGTTTGGCGGGCTGCTAAAAAAAGAGCCAATATCCAGCAGCCAACAAGGAGCCGAGCTTGCGAGACGGCCTTTTGGCTATTGGATATTGTCCTAGCCCATAAAGAGGCCGCCGTCGACTGAGATCTCCTGGCCGGTGATGTAGGCGCCCGCGTGTGACGCGAGAAAGGCGACCAGGCGGGCAACTTCCTCGGGCCGACCGAAGCGGCGCAGTGGAATGTGTCGCAGCAGTTCTTTCTTTTTGGCATCTTTGATGCCCGCGGTCATGGGCGTGTCAATGAAGCCTGGGCTGACGGCGTTTACGCGCACGTTGGACGCAGCCAACTCGCGGGCTACAGCCTTGGAAAAGCCTACGACTCCAGCCTTGGCCGCTGAGTAGTTAGCGCGACCGGCTCCGCCCATGCGTCCGGCGTCGGAGGCGATGTTGATGATGGCTCCGCCGCGATTGCGCGCCATGTGCATGGCCAGGTTCCGGGTCAGATAGAAGACTGCGTGCAGGTTTGCGTCAATCACTGCGTGCCACTGTGCATCGCTCATCATCCAGACCAATCCGTCCTGCAGCATGCCGGCGTTGTTCACCAGCACGTCAATGCGCTCGAAGCGCTCCAACACGGCGTCGGTGAGGCCTCGTGTGGCAGCGGAGTCGGTGAGATCTGCCTGGAAAGTAATGCATTCACAGCCTGCCTCGCGCAAGGGGCGGGCAAGCGCCTCGGCGGCTTCTTGATTGCTGTGGTAGTGAAGGGCGAGCGACCAGCCCTTGCGGGCAAAGGCATGGGCGATGGCCTGGCCGATGCCGCCTGTGGCACCAGTGATGAGCGCGATGTGCTGGGCATCGGGGGAAAGCGTTTCAGGCATTGCCGCAGTTTCGGTGGTAGGCGTATCTTCGTCCTCACTCTCGCGCGATTCTAGATACTCTTCGACATCGCGCTTATGAATGACTTGGCTGGGAAACGCAGCGACGAGCTGGTCTATGGATAGCCCGTGCTTCTTGACCAGCGCCTTGGCGGCGGGGGCTACTCGAGCGCGGGGCTTGGCGGCGGGCTTGGCGACAGCCACGGCCTCGACCGCCTGCAACTCTTGAGAGACAGCGGCGATCATGGCTTCGTTCTCATCGGCCACGTTCGGCAGGGTTCCGTCCCCAAACAGGGCCAGGATGTAGCCGATGGGCACGACACTCTTGGGCGGTGCCAGAATTTTGCGGACAGGGCCGCTGACTGGCGAGTCATACTCGAGTACGGTCTTATCGGTAATCAATTCCACCAGCGGCTGGCCGACTTCGATCTGGTCGCCTTCTTTGACAAGCCACTGTCCGACAGTGGCTTCGTCCATGTTCTCGTACAGTTTAGGGAGCCGGAATCGTTCAATTGCCATGAGTCAGCCTTACGCTTTTCGGGTCATTACGACCAGGGTCTGATCGTCCCCTTGGGGGTGTGACTGGGTAAACTCCGCCAGGTCCAGCATAATCCCATCGATTGCAGATTCGGAATTTCCCTTCTGGCTAGACCAGCTTTCGATGAGGCGGTTCTTGCCGAATTCCTCGGCGCTCGGGTTTTCTGCCTCGCTGATCCCGTCGGTGTACATCAGCATGGAGGTGCCGATGGGCCAGGCAAATGAAAAGGTGTCGAAGCCAAAGCTCAGCTCGTTGTCAAGCATGCCGACGGCAGCACCCTGCGGTTTGATCTCTTCAATGCGGCCGTCTGTGTGACGAATGAGCAACGGGCCGTGGCCCCCGCGGGCATAGTCTACGGTGCCCTCTTTCTTGTCGATCAGGCAGCAGGCCACGGTCACAAAGAGGCCCGGTTGGGTGTCTGCGTAAAGATGCTGGTTTAGCTCGAACAGCAGCCCTTCGAGGTTGTAACGAAACCGCGTCGCATTGGCCCGCACGAAACTGCGGCACATGGCTGCAATCATGCAGGCAGGAATACCTTTTCCGCTGGCGTCTGCGATCGTTACCAGCACGGTGTCATTGTCCAACTGCACAATATCAAAAAAGTCACCGCTAACCTGTCGGGCAGTGATGTTGGTGCCGTGGATGTCCAGCCGCGTGCTGAAGGGGATGACATCCGGCAGCAACTCGGCCTGCATCTCCCGCGCAGACTGCAGTTCCACGTCCAGGCGGCCTTTCTCTTCGAGGTCATCGTTGGCGTCGATCAGGGACATCGCGAGCGCCAGTTCGGAGCCAAGCGAGGAGAGGAGCCGGCTGTCGCGGCCATCAAATTTACCGCCATGGCGATGGCCAATGGCGCAGATCACGCCCAGCCGCTGGGTGTTGTCGATCGACAGAGGGACGGTCATAAATGTAGGTAGGCCGCTGGGGTCATCCGCCGGCGTGTTTAGGATCCAACCCGTCCCGCTGACTGCCATCTCGCCAATGTGGCCGGTACGGATCGAGAGCTCATTCTGATGCAGCTGGTGCAGGACCGTCGCAGACTTGCCCATGCGGCATTCTTCCGGCGGGTCTGGCGGGATCTGACCAAACTCGGCGACAAGCTTGAGTGTGTCACCTTCGAGCTCAAAGATGCGGATAGCCAGCGTATCGACAGCGTCTGTGAGCTCCCCGGCGATATAATCGAGAAACGCTTCTGGCGAGCTTGCGGTGGTCAGCGCATGGAAGGAGGCGCGAAGAAACCCCTCCATTTTGTTGCGCTCGAGCTCGGCGCGTTCGCGTGCTCGCTCAGAAGTCGCCAGTTGTCGGCGTTGTCGGTCACAGATCACGCATGCAATCAGTAGACAGAGCATAGCAATTGCGAACATGACAGTCACGAGGCAGCGCCCCCGTGGTGGGAACCAGTTGGAATGGAAGACCCGCTACGCATCTTGCTAGCGAAAGGTCTCGCCCGCGAGCGGTTCGACACGAAAGTGGAAGTCCATGGTCTTCCCTGAGCCGGCGAAGGTGATCTGGGTATTCAGGCGGGTGAGTAGCAGCTTGTACGGGAGTTTTATCTCGCCGTTTGCGGTGGCGACGCCGACACTGCAGTCTCCCAAGATGTCTTCCGCGTCTTTCACGGCCAGAATCAGCACGCGCAGCTTATTCAGCTTATCCAAGAACTCGTCGTCAAAGTCATAGCTTTGGCGGCAGCGTTCACAGGTGACGACACCTTCGCCCGCGCGCAGGTCGAGCAGATTGAATTGTATGGGTTGGCCACAGCCATCTTCGGCACAGCTGAAGTCGATGAGCGCTCGTAGTCCCGGCATCTCAGATCTCCTGAACCGGGGTACGCATGGTCACAAACTCCTCTGCGCTGGTAGGATGAATGCCAATGGTGGCATCAAACTGTGCTTTGGTCGCGCCACAGACCAAGGCTACGCCAAAGCCTTGCATGATTTCTCCTGCATCGGGGCCCAACATGTGCACGCCCAGCACGCGATCGGTATCTCGGTCCACCAACAACTTCATCACAGAGCGCTCCTCGCGGCCAGCCAGCGTATATTTCATCGGGCGAAATGTGGAGCGGTAGACGTCCACATGCGCATACTGTTGACGAGCTTCTGGCTCCGTCAACCCGACTGTGGCCATTGGGGGGGTACTAAAGACCGCGGTGGCTATGTTTTGGTATTGCGGTTTGGTGGGATTGTCATGGTATAACGTCTGCACCAGCGCCATCGCCTCGGCAATCGCGACCGGTGTAAGGTTCATGCGATTGGTGACATCGCCGATTGCCGAGATCTGCGGCACGTTAGTGCGCGACCAGGCGTCTACTTCGATCGCGCCATCTGCCGCGCAACGTACGCCTGCCGCGTCGAGCCCCAGCCCGTCGACTAGCGGCACGCGCCCGATGGCAGACAGCACCTGGTCTGCTACTAGAGTTGAGCCATCGGTAAGTGTGCAATGAAGTCCGTCGTCTTTTTGCTCGATCTGGCTGACGTTGCAATTGAACCGCAGGTCCACGCCTTGGGTGGGCATGATCGTCGCCAGTCCTTGGCGTAGGTCATCATCGAAGCCACGCAGAAACATCTCTCCGCGGTAAATCTGCGTCACCTTTGCGCCCAAGCCGTTCAGGATTCCGGCAAACTCGACGGCAATATAGCCGCCACCGACGATCAGCACGCGCTGCGGCAGGGCGGGGAGGGCAAAGATCTCGTTGGAGGTGATGGCCAGCTCTCCACCGGGGATTTCCAGGGGCCGCGGCGTACTGCCGGTCGCGATCACGATGTGCTCCGCGCGCACCACTTCTTCGCCCACCTGCACGGTGTGCGCATCCAGCAGCCGTGCTTGACCGGAGAGCAAACTCACACCAGCGCCATCCAGAAGGCCGCCGTAGATTCCGTTGAGGCGTGCGATCTCCGCATCTTTGCTTCGAATCAGCGCGGCCCAGTCATGAATGGGGGTGCTGATGTCCCAGCCGAATCCGCGCGCATCCTCGACATCATGCGCGACGTGTGCGGCATACACGAGCAGCTTCTTGGGCACGCAGCCCACATTTACGCAGGTCCCGCCCAGCGGGCCGGATTCGGCAATGCCGACCGCAGCGCCCGTGGCAGCAGCCATGCGGCTTGCCCGAACTCCACCGGATCCGGCACCAATGACAAACAGATCAAACGTCTTCACATGTCACCAAAATTTTCGGAAAACCATAGTACTACCAGCCTGCGGTTGAATGGGCAAGCGCGGGGGCGCGGGTTTTGGGTCGTGGGCGCGTCGTTCTTCGTCGGGCAATATTTCCGGAAGGCGGTCCTCGGCGTAGTGCAGTGCGAAACCAGCTACCGCATGATCCCAGTCTTCCAGCGCTTCCTCCGCGTGCTGATAGTGGAGGGCGCGGGATTTGGCCATCAGCGCCCGCAGGACCTCCGCCAGCGGTGCGTGGAACTCTGGCACCGACGCACAAGGATGACCTGTCTGGGGACTCAGAATATTTAGCACCACGCCAGAAAAAGGCGGGCTGTCGAATGGGCGTTCGCCGCCCAGGAGCTCATAGGCGAGAGCGCCAAACGCCCACGGGTCTGTCCGATGGTCAATTTTGGCCCCTTCAACGGCCCGAGGGGGCAGATAACTGGGGAACCCTATGAGATCGTGGTCTCTGTGATCGAAAAGTCGAGGATATGCGCTAGGCCAAAGTCAATTATAACCACCCGGCAGTCTATGCAGAGTATGATGTTCCCGGGTTTCACATCTCGGTGAAATATGCCGGTTTTGTGGAGCGATTTCTGCGCCCGGAGTATCTCGTTGAGGATAAACAGCTTGCCCTCAAATCAGAGGGCACTGGCCTTCATCTAGTCTCACAAGCTCACGTCCTCCAGAAACTCCGTGACCAGATACGGTACGTTACGCTCGAGAAAGACCCCGTATTCTACCAAACAGACAATGTTGGGGCCTGCACCTCCCTGAGTGCCTTCGCCTGGTGTGAAAAGCGCCGCCAGCGCATGATGGCACTGGACTCGTGCGGGATGGCAGACCTAAGCAGCATAAGCGCATAAAGGTCGTGCCCGCGGCGTACCTTAAACGCTCTGCCCATCGCGCCTTCCCCAAATACGCCGACGACAGCGTAAAGGCCAACTGAGGATTCGAACGGAATGATCGGCTGGCTTTGTCGCTCTCGGTACAGGCGGTGCGTACTGTCATGCAATCGATCGGGACTAAAGGGTTTATCCAGCACATCCAAGGCCCCCAGCTTCATTGCGGAAACCGCCACGTCCATCTCCACGGATTTTCCACAGACAATTAACGGCAGGGCTGGCCATCGCTTGCGGATGATTCTTAACAGCTCGATCGGCTCGCAATCGGGTAACTCCGTTGCTTGAAAAAGAACCCGGTTTTTTGATTCCCTTGCTCGAGAAGGCCCAGCAGTTCAGCACTATTCATATAGGTCTTGCAGTCGGCGCCGGGTAGCGCTCGGGTAGCGATGCCACTTATCGTTGGATCAGCGTCAGCCACAATGACTTGTTAACGAAAATATACGGTGCGTTTTAGTAGGCGGTTTATTTTAGGTACGAAAGCCACAAGCGTTCCCCAGTGCGATATCTTCCGCGCGTCACGATAGATAGACTATTTCCGTACGAATAAAGTTTTATTCTTCTCTGACACAGGAGGTGCACCATTGTGAGCAAGCATCGGCGATAGTAAGGCGCCGATCTGTACTGTCGTGGGCAGGCAAGCGCGTCGCATTCCTTTGGTCCGCACGCGGCGCTGCATCAGGATCTCCCCAAATCTGCCTTGAAAGTCAGGTAAACCTAAACACTTTGCGACAACGGCTACCGGTGTAGCCGCCATCGTTACCCCCGCCTGCGAGGCCCCATGGAAATCGCATTTACCTGTTTCAATTGCGGCGTGGCGATCGAAGCAGAGAGTGAGCTCTGCGGCGATCAGCTTGGCTGTCCGAATTGTGACACAGTTCTGTTGGTCCCTGCTGCGGGGATTTGGCCTGGATCCCGGCTGGGCGGCTTCGAAGTGCTGCGTCGTGTGGGCGTTGGCGGCATGGGAGAGGTCTTCCTAGCCAAACAGGTTGCCCTAGATCGTGACGTAGCGCTTAAGGTGCTGCCGCCAGCCATGACCCGGAGCCCGGAACTGTTGACGCGGTTTCTGCACGAGATCCAGATGGCTGGCAAGCTCGACCATCCGAACATCGTCAGTGCCTTTGATGCCGGTGAGGACGACGGCTTTTACTTTCTCGCGATGTCGTTCGTAGAGGGCGAGGATCTGGCAGACCGTCTTGAACGCGAGAAGCAGTTCAGTGAAAGAGAAGGCCTGGAGATCTGCGCGAAGATGGCCGATGCGCTCGGCTATGCTTGGAACAAATACGGCCTGCTGCATCGCGATATCAAACCGGCGAACATCATGGTGGACAGTGATGGCACGGTCAAGCTGATGGATATGGGAATCGCCAAAACCATGACCGAAGACAGCAAGCTGACGATGGTCGGCTTGTTCGTCGGGACCCCGTACTACATGAGCCCGGAGCAGGCACAGTCTCTGCCGACCATGGATTTTCGCTCAGATATCTACGCACTCGGAGCTACGCTATACCACTTAATCACCGGCACGCGGCCGTTTGATGCCCAGAGCGCCGTGGCTGTACTCACTAAGCACGTCACCGCACCGCTCCCAGACCCGCGGACACGCCGGGCCGACGTTTCTGCATCCACCGCCACCTTGCTGCACAAGATGATGGCGAAGGACCCGAACGATCGGCATGCTTCCTGGGAGGCGCTCGGCCAGGAGGTTCGTACCCTTCTCTCCAGTCAGACATTGATGAGTACACGTGCCTCGGCAGCTCGCGGTCACGCGCCCCCCACAGTGCTGGGCACCTCCGCCTATCCAGAAGATGCTGAGACTCTGGTCCAAGGGGCGCCGACGATGGTCCACGACTTCCTGGCCGATGCCGATATTCCGCTGCTCAAGCCCACACAGGCCAACCGCACCGTGGCGCTGGCGCCCGAAGATGACGGCGAGGGCGAAGTGCCAGCCGGAAGTACCATCGTAGCCGCCCCGGCGATCGTCCCGGCCCAGCCGATTCCCAAGCCCAAGGAGTCAGCCTGGAAACCACCGACCAAGGCCAGCAATGGCCTCGTCTATTCCGTCGTGGCTCTCATTGCCCTGACGGTGATTGCCGTGATCCTGGTCATCGTCAACCAGACGCGACAAAGCATTGAAGACAAGCGAGCGGAGGCGAAGGAGAAAAAACATGCGAACGAGATGAAGGAACGCGTGGAGGTCGGGGACATCGATGCGCATATCGGAGCCAAAATCACCGAAGCCGAGGTGAAGCAGCTGGCGCGTGAGCGCATGAAACGTCTCGACGAAATGGTGGTCTTCGCCCGCAACTTCGCGCGGCAGAACCGGTACAGTATCAAGCAAGCCATCGCGCACTTCCAGAAGGTGAAGGACCATGGCAAGGGGACCAAGTTTGAGCTTGTCGCCGATGACGAAATTCGCAAGCTAAAGGAGCGACTTGCCCTCGCCCCCAACGAAATTTACGCCGGAGTCCGCGCCGAAGCCCAGCCGTACGCGGTACGCGGGCAGCTTAGCGCAGCGGCCCGGGTCTATGAACGCTACCGCGGGCCATTTGCCGAAGAGACCAAGAAACCTCGCTTGGCACAGGCTGATCTCCTGCAGGCGGAAGCCAAGCGCAAGGAGCTGGTGACGCGCTGGGTCTGTGAGGCCTGGGGCCAGATCCGGGTAAATAACCACGCAGAGTTCACCCGAATTGTGGAGATCGGGCAACGTTCCCGCAAGTATGCGGACGTTCGCCAGGCGATCATCCAGGAAATCGCACACCTTGAGACACTGAGGAATTGGCCGCAGCGCATCATGGGCACCTACGAGGTCGACCGCGGGCAGACGATCACCGTGCGCACCATACGCGGAGCCCGCGAAGTCAAGATTGTGCGCCGTGTGGGCTCAGTTGTTTACGCCAGCGCCAAGGGACGTGAACTACGTCTCACCGCCAACGATCTCGCCTACGCGGAGCTGACTGCGCGCACCGAAATGCTGCCGGACGACGTCAGTCGGGCCCACCTGCGCGCCGCCTTGGCCCTTCGGTCCAACATGCCTGGTGAGGCACGGGCCGTGGTTAACGGGCGCCCCGGCGTTCTGGCAGGTATCCTCGCCGGAGACGCACTTGCCAGCCAGCTGCGCGGCTCCTGGAACGCCACCAAATTCGGCGGACCGGCATACGCCAACAAGCCCTCAAAGTTCAAAATGATGATGACCGGCACCCGTGCTTTCGAACTCACGTTCGATGGCAAGGGCGCGAATGTCGCCTTTTACACGCATGGCTCCATCATGTATGTTTCCATCGGCAACGACGTGCAGGAATGGTACGTCGAGTACCACGGCGGGCATTCCATGCATCTCGAGCCGCGCCCCGGCATTGAACTCACACTCACGCGACGTTGACCGCTGCTCAGATGCAGACAAGCGGGCAAGCGCTCGTTGAAAATACCGTCCAGACCAGCACCTTTATACCTTCTGCAGGCCCACTCACCCGAAAGGAACAGCGATGACTAAGCTCCCGGTAAAAGCATACAAAAATCTGGACTTTCTCCAGAGCAGCGCAGCACGCTCCATCCGGGTTCAGTGTGAGCTGGTCGAGCCTGGCGAGCGTCTCAAGACCAACGAGATCTCCAATACCGTCGTCTTCTTCGGGTCTGCCCGGACAAAGGCACCAGAGGAGGCCGCTCGTGAGTTGCGAACTGCGCAACAACAGGCCACTACCGACGACAGCCCTGCCGCCAAAGCAGCACTGGAGCTGGCCGAGCGAAACAACAAGATGGCCCGCTACTATAAAGACGCGATGGAGCTCGCCAAGCGCCTCACCGAGTGGTCCGTAGAGAACCACGCCGCGCCAGACCGTTTCAATGTCTGCACCGGCGGTGGTCCCGGGATCATGGAAGCAGCCAATCGTGGTGCCCAGCTGGGCGGCGGGAAGTCCATCGGCATGAATATCAGCCTGCCCTTCGAACAAAGCCCAAACGGCTTCCAAAACCCCGAACTGTGCTTTGAATTCCACTACTTCTTCGTCCGTAAATTCTGGCTTTTTCACCCAGCCAAGGCACTCATCGTCTTTCCTGGCGGCTTCGGCACCTTCGATGAGATGTTCGAGCTGCTCACGCTGATCCAGACTGAAAAGACCGACGGCTATCTGCCCATCGTGCTCTATGGCACCGAGTACTGGAACGAAGTGATGAATCTGGACGCTATGGTCAAGTGGGGCACCATCGCCGCTGCCGACATCCATCTGATGAGCAAATTCGACGAAGTCGACGCCGCATTTGACTTCCTCACCGCTGAACTGGATCGCTGCTATTCGTGACCGAGACCGCCGCTCCTACCGTTCAGGGGGACACGATGCGCGACAGGTTCGCGATCTCTACACATTGGAACGCATCGCGGCATAAGACCGGCGAAGGCATCGTGGATGAAATCCTGGAGCTTGGCATACGCCGTCTGGAGCTTGGCTACGACCTCCGCAGCTATCACGTAGACGGCATCAAGCGCAAGCAGGATGCCGGCGAGGTCCGCATCGACAGTGTCCACAACTACTGCCCCGTCCCCCCCGAGGCCACGCGCGGTGGTCCCGAGCTCTACACCCTCGCCGTCGGTCACTGGCAGATTCACGAAGCAGCCATTATGAGCACCACGCAGACGATCCAGTTTGCCGCCGAGATGGGCGCTAAGCTCGTCGTCATGCACTGCGGAAATGTCGCCATCCGGCCGCTCACGCCCAAGCTCGTGGCCATGTCTGACCAGGGCGAGCGCTACACCAATGCCTACGAGAAGCTCAAGCTCAAGCTCATCACCCAGCGAGAGAAGAAAGTCACTGCGCAGCTCGGCTTCCTCATGCGCGGCCTTGAGCGGCTCATTCCCACCCTCGAAGCCACTGGCGTCCGGCTCGGGCTCGAGATCCTCCCCACCTACGAAGCCATCCCCACCGAAGCCGAAGTGAAGACCATTCTCCAACACTTCGGCGACAGCCACCTCTGCTACTGGCACGACTTCGGGCACGCGCAGATTCGCGAGAACCTTGGTTTTGGCAGTCACGTCCAATCCTTTGCCGAGCTCGGCCCCGTCATGGGCGGCATGCACATCCATGATGTCGTGCCCACCGACGGCGACCACCGGATGCCCCCCAGCGGCATGATCAACTTCCCCCTCTTCGGCCCCCACATCCCCGACCACTCGCTCCTCGTCCTTGAGCCCGGCTCCAAAGTTGAAGGCCCGGACGTAAAGCGCGGCCTCGACCTCATCGTGGACTCCTGGACCGAGACGTGAGCTCTCCGTACCAGGCGATTCTGCTCGATCATTTCCGGACCCCGCGCCATGCCAGCGTCTGGGCCCCCGACGAGCCGCACTTCCTCTTAAACAATCCTCTTTGTGGCGACGCCATCTCCATCCAGGCAGAGCTTGACCAAGGTTGCCTGGCCACCATTAGCTACAGCGTCAAAGGCTGCGCCGTACTGACGGCCTCTGCCTCTATTCAGAGCGTGCTTCTCGTCGACCGAGAGCTCAAAGAAGCCAGCGAGATTATCGAGGCCTATCTGGCCTATTTCGACCATCGTGACGCCTGGGAACACGGCTTAGACGACAGCATGACTGCGCTTTGCGAACTCCGCAAAACCCCGATGCGAATCAAATGCGCCACCTTGCCCTGGCTCGCTCTCCAGGCCTTTCTCGCTGGAGAGCGCAGTTGAGGCCCAAAGGCACCCTAATCATACCGCGATGATTCCAATTCTCACAGGAAGCAAGAGAAGGGTGAGAAGGCATGGAGGGCGACATGCACCACGCCTTCCTGACCTTCCTGTAAAAAATAGGACCACGATAGCCCCGCCTTTTACCGGCAGGATGTGTCGGTGGCAATAAGTAGGATCATGAGTCATAGCAGGTAGCTTGGCTTTCTGAGCCGAGTCGCGCTAACTGCGGTTTTTGCCAGCTAGCGCCCGAATGGCATAAGAAGATTGAAGGGAGAAGAACACGCTACTTCACCAGGGCATTGCCCAATTTTCTGGTCCTACTCTGGCTCCATGTAACGTGATCCGTATGCTGCGCGCAGCATACGG
>DMTJ01000232.1 GCA_003477185.1 Lentisphaeria bacterium | reverse complement strand
CTGTTCGGAATAGGCTGAAAAGGATTGTGAATCCAATAACTTGCCAGCCTGCTGTGCGCTCGGCCGTGGATTACGTGACTGGGGATCGGAATGAGCACCGATCCCGCCATAAACACTCAGCGTGGTCATGGTCGGCAACCCCGCCCGGAGCGGCCAACGCTTGGGGTCGACATTGTTTCCAGATGCGGGGTCAAAGACGTAGATTGTCACGTGCTCGTTGGCGTCGGCGCGCACACGGTAGAAGTTTACCTGCACGGTGTCATCGCGCCCTTCTCCCTTGTGGGCCTGTGGGCCAAAGACGTAGAGATACTGCACGTTATTCACGCCGCCAGGCACGGACTTGCAGACTCCCTCCAGACCTTCCTGGGCGAGACAGGCGATTCCCGCCAGCAACAGAGCAAGGGTCAGGAAGAGCTTGGTTGGTCGGTTTACCATCAGTAGATCCTCGTCGCCTCTTCTTCAATCACAGGATTCTCGAGAACATCCGAGATCAAGGTAAATCTTGCACGTACCTCGCCGCTATCAACAGCCACAGCCTTCACCACAAATTCCAAGTAGCGCTTAGGCTCGAGGGTATCAATGGCGGGAAACTCTACCCGGCGGCCCTGGATATCTCCGACGGCGTCGCCGCTGGCCTCGACCGGCGAAATAGCAGCTGGAAACTCTGCCACCACACGCAAGTTACGCCCGTCTGCAGTGCCTTGGTTGGTTACCCGGATGCGGTACTCTGTCTTATCCCCAATAAGCACCGGGTCATTCGTGTCCACGACTTCGAACAGTAAACCGGGATACCCTTGCCAGACTGTCGGTGCCGAGGTTGTGGCGTTGATCTGCTCCGTACATGTCGCACTCACAGCGTTCTCAATTAGCCCCGTGGTTTCTGCGCTGGTGGCGATTAGCTCGAAAGCGCGCGTTTCGCCGGTCTTTAATGTTGGAATGGTCCACACTGCAAAGCCGTCCGACGTGGTAGCTTTCTTTGCCTGAACAACAGTGACGCCTTCGCCCACAAGGTCCGCAATCGTGACATCAGTCAGCGTGAAGTCGCCGGTGTTGGTCACTTGAATCGCGTAGGACGCGTGTTTGCCGAGGCGCTGCGAACGAGGCCCGACCTTAGACAATTTAAGGATACCTTCGATGATTCGTGTGCAGGCACGGCCTTCGGCTATTTTGGCATTCCTAGCGGTTGCAATCGCGACATCGCAGCCTTCCCCGCGAGCGACGCCGCGCAGCATGACCGGCACCGCTCTGGAGTCTCCAGGCGAAATGTCGCCGAGCTGAAAGTCGAGCGAGTTGAAACCGCTCGCATGCTCGAATCTCAACGGGATCGGATTGGTCAGCAGAACGCCCTTGGCGGTAACCGTGCCGCGGTTCTGGACTTCGATTTCGAATAGTCCATGCCCGTTCAGTGGCACGCTCTCTGGAGCGGTCACATGAACCACGAGCTGTGCACGCCCGACAGTGGTAACGGCGCAGCAATGGCGAGAGGCGGTCATCGGGGTGCACGCGCTCAAGATGCCGCCACGCTCCGCACGAAGCACGAAGCGAATCACCTGCTTCTCGCCTGCGGTGATGGAGCGAATCGTCCAGTTCAGTGATGTGCCTTCAAGCGAGCCAACGGGTTCGCTGCGCAGGTAGCTCGTACCTTCCGGAAGGACATCTTGAATCACGACATCGGCTGCGTCCACCAGTCCCTTTACGTGAATCTCTACGGGGAACTCATCGCCCACAAAAGTCCTTGCGGGTACGATCTTCTCAAGGCGGACAGTAGGCGTCACGACTGTGAACGTTCTTACTTCCTCGCTGTCAGCCCAGCCGGGAAGCGTCAACAGCAGTAGCGTCAAAAGGCCATATGGCACTACGGTCTTCATGTATATCCTTTCTTGCCAGCGCAGCATCCTAATACGAATAATCGAACCGGTAAGATAGCGAGCGCTACGGCGATGTCAACAACCGAAGCACACAGGAATCAGTATGCGCCACCTTCCCCTAGCTGTCCGATCAGTATGTCGCGAACCGATTGCGTCTCCCGCAGGCCTCCAGTTCCAACCTGAAATGGGCGCTCCCAAAAGGTTTCTCCCTCCACTCGGGCTCGCAGCACAAGCCCGAAACTGCCCGGCTGACGACCGCACATCCGCTCGACATCCCAGCTGACAATCGCGGCAAAGGGCAGGACAAATCGCTCGTCCGCGCCTTCATGGACCAATCTCCTCTGGCGATGATCCACGTACAACACCCCCACGTCCACTTCTGGAAAGAGCTGGGGCAGTTCCCACTTGGCCCTTGGGATAGCGATGACACAAATGCCCTCCGCTATTTTGTCAACGTTCTCATGACGGCGCCTTTCGATCACGTCCATCAAGCGGCTCGATTGCCCGCGACGACCCAGATTCAGGGCCATCAAGGCTGGGATCCAGCCGAGACCGACCAGTACGGCAACCGCGACCAGCTTCATGGATAGCGAGATTTCGTTAGGGGTGCAGGAGACGAGCATTGCAGCCATAAAGGACAAGCCACAGGCCCCCAGCGCCGAATACCCCGGCCAATGGCCCCCGCGCACCATGGCATATGAAGGCTGCGGCTGCTCGACCGGACGGGCGTGTATGCCAGCCGGCGGCAGGTCCCGACGACGAAGGGCGGCACGCAGCAAGGAAAACTCCCCCCTCGCAGCGCAATAGGCCCGCCAATCATTCCGCGCCAGAGATGCGGTAAGAATGACACCGATCAGGATGATCCCACCATCTACGGCCATCGCTTTTAGATCCTGTACCTGAACGTACTGCGGCGCAAAATAGAGAAACATCCCCAGAAAAGTGATCAATCCGGCTGAGGCGAACGCCAACATCAGGGCCTGCGCCTGCATCGTCTCGACCAACTGATCAATCCGCGCCTGTTCGTCGCTCTCCCAGTCTGGGTCGGCCTTTTGCGGAATTCGCAATCGAAGGGCGTGGTGAAGCAATTGGGCCCCGTGACTCAAATCGTCGACCGAAAACTCGCCGCGCGCATGGCAGATCAGCAACCGGTCACGCGGGTGCCCAGAGGTCGCGACAGGGATCCAGCGGAAGGCGCGGATCGAATTTACGGGAATGACCTGCTTCGTACCCCGCCGGGTTATGATGAGGTCCGAATCAGTGAGTGCAAGGGCATACTTTCCGCTGCGAGCGACCAGCTGGTCCTGCTTGTGGAGCTCGCTAAGCTGCCGGTCATAAACGGCTCCGAGCTTACGGCCCAAGTAGATATAGATGTCGCGCCCGCGGCGAGTAAGATGACCAGGGCGAATCACCATCAACTCCTCCCCACGCAGGCCTATTAGGCGGATCGCGACCTGTCTGCTGCCGACGAGTGCGTCATTGATCTCGTAGACAAAGGATGCCAAGGCGACCGTGTTCCACGGGATCGTGACGTTGTTATCACGGCGACAAATTCCATGGTCGCTCAGCTCATAATTCTCCTGGTTCTCCTGTCGGTCAAACCAGCGAACAGCCAACAACAACAGATGAAGCCCAAGGGTTGAAGCGAGGATTTTCAGCGGGGCCCAGGGGTCGACGTATACACCCGCCCAGAGCGAGAGCATGAGCGCGGGAACAGCAAAATAGCGCTCGAGCAGCAGCAGCGTTCCGATATCAAAGCCACTGTCACACCTCGAAACTTTGACCGTCTGCATGGCCCCTCCTGAGCTTGAGATAGCGCCGGACAGTGTTGATGCTGACGTCCAACTCTTTCGCAGCACGCGCCAGACTTCCGGTCTCGCGATACACGGCCGCGACATGCCGCGCAGCCACGCCTTCAAGCGTGTTGTCATCGACATCAGCTTCCCTCCGCCCGGTAAAGCGGGCGTAGTCTGTCGTCTTAAAAATGATACCGCGTTCGAGGATATTCTGCAGTTCACGGATGTTTCCGGGCCACGCGTGCCCCTGCAGGACCTTAAGCTGCCGCTGTGCCAGCGGTGCGAGACCACGGCGATAGCGGTAGTCGTTTGCGATCTCCGCCAAATCCTCCGGGCGCTCCCGGAGCGTGGGCATGCGTAGTTCCACAGTGCTAAGTCGGTAGAACAGGTCTTCGCGAAAATTCCCAGCAGTGACCATCTCGCGCACACAACGATTTGTCGCAGAGAGAATCCGCACGTCTACACGGATCTCCGTGTCTCCCCCTAGCCGTCGAAAGCGCTGCTCCTGAAGAACACGCAACAGCCCCGCCTGTGCCTCTAGACTGAGTTCGCCGACTTCGTCGAGAAACAACGTGCCTTTATCTGCCTGTTCGAACGCTCCTTTTCGCTGCGTCAGCGCCCCGGTAAAGGCACCTTTTTCGTGACCAAAGAGCCGGCTTTCGAGAAGTTGCGGGGAGAGGTCGGCGCAGTTAAAGGTCCAAAACGGCTCGTCCCGCCGCTCAGACTGCCGGTGAATCAAGTAGGCAGCGGTCTCCTTTCCGGTACCGGTCTCTCCGGTAATCAAAAACCGACAGTGCCCTTCGAGGCCCACCGTACGAATCGTGTCCCGGACTTTCTCCATCTGTACGCTGTGGCCCCGAAGCTCGCGATGCCCGAACGTTGCGAACTCCGCAATCGCCTGATGATCCTGCCGGCGCAAGGACTGGCTGGTCGCAAGATGCCGAACCACGTCAGCAAACGCGCTTACATCGCCTAGGCGCCGATAGCGCGACATAGCGGATTGGATCAGGGCGCGATGATCGCCGTGGGCACTAGTCGCAAGCCCGCAGAGGAAGCGTTCTTGCTCGGAGATGTCGTCTCGAGCTGCGACTGCGCGCGCCAGAGAACCGTCTCGCAGGCCGATTACAGTTTTACTGAACAGGCTGAGGTCAATGCCGACCGGTGGTTCGCGGTCACTGTACCAGATTACGACTAGGTTTCGCTGCTTCAGCTTCTGCAATGCCACTACGGTAGAGTTCACGTCCTCGCCCAAGCCGACGCCGACGATGTGAATGCGGCGAACCCCATCTGGTATTTCGCGTTCAAGTACGGGGGACAGCCGGCGCTTACTCACGCCGCGCACCTCGCATACCGAGGTGCGCGCCACGAGGACAGCGGCAGCACAGGCTGCGTCCTCTGCCCAAGCCGACAGGATCATGTCCATTCGTTCAGGCGGGGACCATTTCGGTGCGCACCGGCTCGCGCGGTTTCGGCTGCGGATTCTCGTCCATCACGCGCAATGACTCGCGTGCGACACTCAGCAGTAAGCCGATTGCGATGCTGCTGACTAAGGTAGTGGAACCACCGTAACTAAGTAGAGGCGCGGCGATACCAGTGGTCGGCAATGCGCCTACAACCACGCCGATATGCACGAACGAGGGCAGCCAAAGCATAAGCCCCAGTCCCGAAGCTGCTAGTTGCCCTGTTGCGTCCGGCGTAGCCGCAGAAATTCCAAAGGCCGATGCACCGAGCAGTAGATACAGTAGAATCACGGAAACAACGGCAACAAAGCCGAGCTCTTCTCCGATAATCGAAACGATAAAATCCGTATGCTTCTCCGGAAGATAGGCTTCCTTCATTCGACTGTTGTTGATGCCAACGCCAGTCCAGTGGCCGGAACCCAGTGCGATCAGCGACAGCTTTAGCTGATAGCCTGGCTCCTTCCACCAGTTCAAACGATCCTTCACATTTGTGCTTAGGAATGACATTACGATCACGATACAGACGACCCCAATCAGGCCTCCCAGAACGTAACGCAACTGAAGCCCGGCCAAAAACATCATCATGATCAGCAGCATGGAGCAAATCACGGTGACGCTCAAGCTGCGCTGAAGGACGATCGATCCGATCAGAACCCCGACGCCCAGCACAGGCTTCCACCACGTTCTGAAACGAGCTGCGAAGTGCGGCTTAGCACCGTAGTATCCGGCCAAAAACAACACCACTGCGAGTTTGGCAAACTCGGATGGCTGGACGCTTTGGCCACCAATCGACAGCCAGCGATGCGCCCCGTTGATCGAAGGCGCACAGGGCAGGCTGAGAGTGGGAAACGTATGGGCAATCCCCAAATAAGCCACGGGAACAATCCCCGCGAACAGCAGCCACCAGCGCCAGCGGCAGAACCAACGATAGCCCACCAAGTATGCCATGAAGCCAAAAACTCCACCGACGGCAAGCCATTGCACCTGCTTCTTCAGGTACGCCTCACCATCCGTCGCGGACGACGTGGAGTATAGCATCACGACACCAAGCCCGACCAAGCCGACTACGGAGATCCCGAAGAGCCAGCGCCAGAACAGCAGGGCATTCTTGGTGCGCAGCATCGGTCAGTTCTTGGCAGCTGCCAGCTTGTCCTCAGACTTAGCTTCAGGCTCGGCTTCCACCTCTGGCTTGAGCTTCTCATTGATCGCTGTGACCAACTTCTTCTCCAATTCTGGATCTTCCTTGATCGCCACCTTCGATTGCTCGCGGCCCTGCCCAATGAGAGTCCCGTCGAAGGAGAACCAAGCACCTTTCTTGTCGATAATCTTGAGGTCTGTAGCAACGTCGAGAATCGAACCGGCCTTTGAGATTCCTTCCCCGTACATGATGTCGAATGAAGCCTGCTGGAACGGAGGTGCCAGCTTGTTCTTGACCACCTTCACCACCACACGGTTGCCGATCGGAGTCTGGCTTGAGTCCTTGATGATCTCAGCACGACGGATCTCCATGCGAACGGACGCGTAGAACTTCAAGGCATTTCCGCCGGTCGTGGTCGTCGGATTCCCGTACATCACGCCAATCTTCTCACGGGTCTGGTTGGTGAATATCACACAGGTATTTCCGCGGCTGATCGCACCGGTAAGCTTACGGAGAGCCTGGGACATGAGCCGAGCCTGAAGCCCGACATGCGAGTCTCCCATCTGCCCTTCAATCTCTGCCCGCGGCACGAGAGCTGCCACGGAGTCGATCACCAGCACGTCGATTGCATTGCTGCGGACCAAGGTCTCGGCAATATTGAGTGCATCCTCTCCGCAGTCCGGCTGCGAGACCAGCAGATCCTGGGTGTTGACGCCGAGGAGGCGAGCGTAGGATGGGTCGAGCGCGTGCTCCGTATCGACAAACGCTGCGATGCCCCCATTACGCTGGGCGTTCGCCACCACGCTGAGACAGACCGTGGTTTTTCCGGAAGATTCCGCACCATAGATCTCGACGATTCGCCCGCGAGGTACGCCTGGTATCCCCAGCGCCACGTCCAAAGACATGGCGCCCGTGCTGATTGTACCGATGTCCGCAGTTTTCTTGTCGCCAAGACGCATGATCGAGCCAGCCCCGTGCGTGCGGTCAATCTGGGCAAGGGCCGCGTCGAGATTTCCCTCTGGGGCCCGTGTGTTTTTGGGATCTTTCTTTTTAGCCAAAGCCATATTTTAGTCTCCTGTCGTGAGCTGAATTCGAAGTTGATTTAAAGCGAGTGACACGGTACGCTTTTGGACCGTCTCGCGGTCGCCGCCCAAGCGGCGTTCCAGAACTCGCACGTCATTGTGTACCTGCGTGGCAATAAAAACAAGCCCAACTGGCTTTTTATCCGAACCTCCACCGGGGCCGGCGATCCCAGTGACCGCGATTCCGGCCTCAAGATCCAGCCGCCCGCAGAGACCGCGCACCATTGCCTCCGCGGTCTCCGCACTGACTGCGCCGTGGGTATCAAGCGTCGCTTCCGGAACGCCGAGCAATTGGTGTTTGAATGCGTTGCTGTAGGTGATCATGCCGCCTGAAAAGACGTCTGAGACGCCCGGACGGGCCGTGATCGCGCTGCCGATTCCACCTCCCGTACAGGACTCCGCCACACCGAGGCGCGCCCCGCGTACCCGCAATTTAGCGACCACGCATTCCGCAAGATCGCCCTCGATTGCGAACTCCGCAAACTCGGCCATGATCGCGGCGAACGCCAGAGAAAGCTGCGAGGAGCATGCCGTAGCCGTAACGCGCACCGCCGTGGCACCATACGAAACACAGTACGCAGGTGAAACCTGAGGAAAGTCCGCCAAGACGGCGAGCACGCGCTGCTCCACCTCTGGCTCTCCGACATCGAAGACCTTTAACTCCCTCGTTGCGGAGTTCGCAGCAAACAGCGCCTGCAGGCGAGGCACAATACGCTCCCGCATCACTGCGCCGAACTCTCGGGGTGGGCCGGGGAGCATGCCGACGGCCCGGGTTCCATTTGTGCACCACAATCCTGGCGCGACGCCTGCGGAGTTCGCCAGGATTTCCGCGCCAGCCGCTGTATGTGATTGGGCGTCGAGCTGTCCGGGGGAGATCTCCTTGCCCCGGGATTCAAGCGCCTGTCGCGAGTGCGCTTCCGCCTCTGGGGAAAACGCATAGGGTAAGGCAAGCGCATCGGCGATGGCTGCCCGCGATAGATCATCCCGCGTTGGGCCAAGGCCGCCAATGGTCAAAACCAAGGCCCCGCGCTCGAGCGCACTGCGCACTGCACCAGCCACGGTTTCGCGACTGTCAGGAACGCAGGTTTCACGATCAATACCCAAACCAATCTCAGCCAGCATCTTGCCAGCTGTGACCAGGTTGGTATTCAGCGTCCGACCTGCCAGCAATTCATCCCCGATCGAAACGACTTCAATACTCACTAGATCGCCCGTCAGACTTCCAGCAGCTCTTTCTCTTTGGCCGCCGCACGATCATCGGCCTGCTTCGTGTAGTTGTTCGTCAGCTCTTGTACTTCTTCCTGTAGCTCCTTGAGGTCATCCTGGGTGATATCCGAAGCCTTCTCTGCCTTTTTGGCGAAATCGTT
>DMTJ01000131.1 GCA_003477185.1 Lentisphaeria bacterium | reverse complement strand
CATCGCGGCGAAGCTTGCCCGGATAGCTTCCAGCCCTGAAGCAACCTCCGGATTGTTGATCCCCACTGCAACCGTGAGGAAGGCATTGGGCGCGGCAGCCCGGATCGAGGCTGCTTCGCCCGCTCCACACACAGGCATATTGCCCCCTGCCTCGTCACACGCGGCGGCCTCGACAAGATTCTCGGTAAACTGGCATTTGCCCTTTGCCGAGAGCAAATCGCCTGCGATCAGTCTCTTTCTCCTCAAGCATCAAACTCCGTAAAACTCATTCTTAGAAAACCACAAAGTGCAGCATTATTAGGCGACAACGAAGGCGACACGTGGGATTTCATCTCGTTGATTGCCTCCCGACACTTCGCGTAGGATGCCCAGCTAGGCCGAGGCTTGTACTCTAGCCCTTCAAGCTCCAAGGTTGCGATCACGCACTAAGTTGTCGTCGGTTTCACCAGCAGATCCGTATCTGCCTTCAGGTACGCGTTCACGACCGTGACCAATGGCCACTTGGCCAGCTTGTACTCGGCGAGCAACTCGACCAACGCCTCAAGCCCTTCAGCTTCATCGCCGTAGTAAAGTGCCTCGAGTGTAGCGCTCAGCAGCACCTGCGTCTCGCTATGTACGCTCCGGGCAAAGTCGCGAAACCTTGACTCCGCAAACATCGAGACCATGGACGAGCGCCCGACCAGCTTCGTGCCCGACTGGCTAAGTCATCTTCTCAACGACCGTTGCGGAATTCGCAAATGCGGAATCCGCGAAACTCTTGCGGGCGAACTGAATGAGTAAGTCCATCTTGCGCTTCTTGCCAATCTGCACAAGCTCAGGATGATTGAAGCCGCACGGTTACGATGCTATGAACCCAGCCCCGACATGTTTCAGCCGCGCAAGATTCACAACCGCTTCTCAGCCCAGAGCTCAGATGCCTCTCGCGCCGCGGAGCCACCGATAATCTTGTTCTTCCGCCCCACCAGCACCACATGCCCTTGGCTAGGTCCGGAGACAATACCAGCATCTACAGCGCGCAGAGACCAGATCCGCCAGATGCCTTCCGTCACCTGATAGCGCCACTCATGATCCTGCTGTAGAAAATTATCATGCATGTATACGTACAAAACAACATTCTGCTTGTCAGGCTGTTTGGCGAAGACGCGGTTCGCAAGCTTCCCGCCCATGCGCCGTTGCTGCGCTTGAATCCAGACACCGATCGCCTCGACGCTGCTCCTCAGATGCTCTGGCGTGGCGCTAGGACGCGCATCATACTTGACTGTGCGGGTAGTCCCGCTAGCGGCCTTCGCAGCCGTGGTCTGCGTTCCAGTGCGTTTCATCGCTGCTGGCTTCGTGGCAGCTGGTTTACTGACCTCCAACTTAGCCTGCCGGCGACGCGTAAACTCGCGCGCGGCGAGAATCTTCGCAGTTCGCTTCGGAAACAGCGCACGTTGCGAACGCTCACTCAGCGCCTGCATTGCATAGCCGATCATTCCTTTGTCGATCTCAACCTTGACAGCCACATTAGTAATGCTTCTAATCTTCCCGCTGACCACGGTCGTATTATCGGAAAGCAGAAGCTTGATACTGTCCCCAGGCTTGGGCACCTTGAGCTTACTGAGAAACTCCTTGTAGAGCGCCTCAAACTCGCTATCAACCTTGCTCCCGGAATCATCCTCGGGTGCCTTAGCGACAAATGCTCCCTCCTTGTAGACCGACTCCTCGTTGGCCATCTGATCCATGGCACCCGGCATTTTGCGAGCGTCAGCGGCGTCTTCCTCAAGATCGCCCTCACGATCCACCTGCGCCTGCTCCGTTGAATCTGCCGCTTGTGGATTTTTGATCCGCTCGATCCAACCTTTCCACGGCCCGGTCGTATTGGCGACAAAAGCTCCGGCTACAGCCAGCAGCACCAGAAATACCAAAACACCGCCCTTGGGCGTGCTGGTCTTGCGTGATCGTTCTACGGTCTTACTCAATGGTGATCTCCTTGGTTTTTGGCTGCAGGTCGTGATCCTCGATCCCAGCGTCCGCTGCCGTCTGAATAGCCAGCGCACGATATTTGCTTGCGCGCTCTCTGTCATCCGCCGCAAGATAGATCTGCCAGGCGTGCTTATAGATGAGATAATCCCCCACGGGTTCCTGCATCACGCGCTCGATCGCCTCACTGGCCTGCCCGATAGCGCCTTTCCGAAAATACAGCCAGGCGAGGCTGTCCAGATAGGCGCTGTTATAAGGCTCTGCGCCAACGGCCTGGCGGATCAACTGCTCCGCGCGAGGCAGGTCAAGGTTATGGTCCGCGAGGATGAAACCAAGAAAGTTGGCGGCGGCAGCGTGGTTCGCATTCAGGGCAAGCGCACTCTCGAGCGGAGAGATAACCGTATCTAGCGAGGCTTCTGCTCGAAGCCGTAGTTGCGCGAGCTTCATAAAATAGGGCAGGTTCAGAAATGCCGCGAGATGATGCCGACGCGCGTAGATCGCCGCCTGCTGAAGAACCTTTGCCCCTTTCGCTGGCTGACCGAGGCGATCCAGAGCATGCGCTTCAATCCGATACGAGGCAAGCACATCGCGTGGTGCCAGTGCTGCGAACTTCGCAGCCTCCTCATAATTCTGCAGGCCATGATGCAACGCCGCAATGCGCAAGGCAAGGGCCAAAGAGGGCTCAAGGCGATAGACTAGCTCGAAGGCACGCACCGCTTCATGCAGGCTCCCCAACTGCTCCGACAACTCCCCAACCCGGAGATGGTACTCGCCATGAAACGGAAAGGACACACCCAAGCGCTCCCAGACCGCGAGCGAATCTTTACGCCTCCCCAAGGCACTGAAGCACTCAGCCTCAAGCTGCCGTGAACCCGGCTGGTCCATCTCCAGCCGCTCCAGCATTTGTACGACGTGAAGTGCACCTTCCACTTCCCGGTGAGCGAGCAGCACGGTCGTGAGCGCCATCGCATTTGCGTAGTTCGCAATCTGCCCGCACAAGCTCACCGCCTGCAGCGCGGCCTCTCGCGCACGCTCCGTATTTGAATCACGCCGCGATTGGGTGTGCCCGGCCATCTGCGAGAGAGCGTGAAAATGTAGTGCCGAGCCTTGTTGAAAGAGAAACGTCCCCTGGACTTCAGGAATTCGGTTTCCGCGGCCAATCAGTCGCCGGGCTTCCCGCAGGTTGTCCAGAGCGCGCAAGCAGTGCAACACCTGACGAAATACCCGCGCATCATTTAACCTACGTGGCGTAGCCAACTCTGAAAGCAGCTCCCACGCCTTGTCCGGGCGAGACTCATGCAAGTACGCGTTGGATATAACGAGTCGCAGGCCCACAGCCTCCGGATGAGCGCGCGACAAACCGAGAAGCTCGCGAATGAGAAAGCCGTTCTGACGTTCGGTGGCCCAGTTACGGATACTGCCCACAACTTCCTGCAGCAGAAATTCGGATGCCGGGTCGGCACGCAACGCCGCCAGATAGCCATACGGAGAGTTACCCAAAAATGGCGACTTTCTCTGGCATATAGCCCACCCGTAAAGCGCAAGCGCATCCGCTTCCGATTGCTCTTCGGGTGTCAACGCCAGGTTTTCAGCCTGACCCTGTGTTCGCCATCCCTTCGCCGAGCACGCTAGCGGACACATGACCCAGAGGATCATACACGCTAAGGCTAAGCGAAGGGCGGTCATAGTAGGGCGATGAGGCTGGGACACATACGTGCCCAGATCTCTACCTCTTCAGGGAGACGGATGCCTCAACTTACTAAAACGCATCGCGATTTTACTTGTTCTTGTGGCGCATGGCCTTGAGCCGCTTACGCCGCTTATGCTTCGAAATCTTGGCACGACGCGTCTTCTTCAGATTGCCCATAGGGTTCCAGACCTGTTAAGTGTGAATTAGCCGACCGTTGACGGCAAAACGGGAAAAGTACGCGCTCCCCCCTCATTTTCAAACGCTACGCGTAAAACGGAGTGAACCAAACAGCCCCATCCAGCCTAGCGTTGACGCGTTGGTAGCGGAAGAAGCAGGCGGATACCCACGTCATCCGGGGCGGCAATGTCAGGCCGCACTCGAGTGCGCGTCGTCGGCGTTGCCTGATGAGCGGGAGACTGGAAACTTCCGCCTCTAGTGATGTGCCGACCGGATCCGGAAGCCTCCGCGCCAAAGTACGGGATATAGGGGTTTTGCTGGTCAGTCTCGACATAGACGCGAAACCAGTCGCTGACCCACTCCCGAAGATTCCCCCGCATGTGAAGTATACACCGAGCGCGTTGGACGCGGTACGCGTGACATTAAGCACCTCCTGCGTTGGCACCAGCACAGCGCCGCCGGAGCGGTCAGCATGCCAGACAGTATCACGGATCTTGTCTGCTTGGTACTGACAGACGTACTCCCATTCAGCCTCGGTAGGTAGCCGGTAGCTGGCTGAAGACGGATCTAGGGTCCAGTCTGAGGAACGATTAGTGTCTCCGCCGGCATAAGCGCTGGACATTCCCGCATGAGTGCTGAGCCAGTTGCAATAGCGCATGGCGTCCACGATTGCTACCCCCCGCATCGGAGCCTCGGGGTCCAAATACAGCTTCTTGCTCAGACGAGACTCCGAGAAGGGTGCGTAGGCAGCCACATGCAGCTCAAAGCGAGCAAGGTAGAACGGCTGCGTGAGCGTGACGCGATGCGGCGGACCTTCTTCTGGAGGACCGTCATACCGCCCCATCATGTATACGCCTGGAGGAACGAGGCAGAGTTGCATCCCCAACTGGTTCACGACCACTGAAGGAAAGGCGGAGTACCAGACGCGATCCTCGGGCTTGACCCCACGGGGAATTCGCCAGCTTACGACTCGCAGCTTGCCGGGCAAGGTTCCTGCCACAAGTCCCGGCAGCTCGAACCGCTGCTCCAGCTGGATAGCCGTCTGCTCAAGCGCACTGGCAGCAGCATGCAGCCACCACCGCAGCTCACTCGGCTTGACGCGTTCCGTGGTGCTGAGTAAATACCGCAGCTGAACCTTGAACAAGGTTTCATACAATTCCCCGGCGAGATCGACGGGCAGGCCGATCGATTCCGCACGCTTGACCAACTCGATCCCCCTCTCCACGCTCTCAACGGGAGAAAGCTCCTGGATTCGATCCCTACGGGCATCGGTGACAACCGAACGCGCCTCCCGCCAGATCTCATCCCATTCCGGAATGGGGGAATCGATGATCACCCGGGCCTGCCGCTCGATGTTGCGGTGCCGCCCCAGATCGCTCTCGCCCACGTATGGACTGAGAGCTAGAATGCTGGGCAAAAACTGGTCCAAGGCAGTGCCAGCCAGCTCCTTCTGTCGGCGTACGTCGCGCGCTTGCCGCATCTCGGCCATAATTCGATCCGCTGCGTTTAGGGCATCACGATACCTACGCACACTTTCCTGACGACGCTTGGCGTCCACAAGCAACTGGTCCAGTTCACGGGAAACCCCCTTTACTGCTGCCTGCAGATCGGTCTCGCTCTCCATGGCCTTGATCTCCGCCAGCTGTGCTTGCAACGCCTCCCACTGCTCGGGGAGTTGGCTCCGCAGAGCATTGTTCGCCAGGCTAACCCGCTGCTGAAGCTCCAACAACGCACGGTCACGCTCCGACTGGCGCGGTTTCGGCTGACTCGCCTGCGTCACCTCGGCTGGCATCTCGGACCGCAGGCCATGTACCCGCTTCCGGTACCACGCCGGCACTGTCTCGTCTGAGAGAATATCATCGAACTCACTGACCAGCGCGGCGACTCGACTCGGCGAGTTTTGGGTGTGGCCAGCTCGTTGCTCCAACTCCCGAAGCGATCTCCGCAAAGCAGCCAAAACCCGAAGCTGCGACTTTAAAGTACCCAGCCGCTCTCGACGGTCCGCATCAAGCTCCCCAATCACAGGATCGGTCGCAGCTCGGTCGAGAAGCGTTCTCGCCGCTTCCAGCAATTCATCCGGCTCTCGCGAGAGTTCGCTAGCCCCACGCAAGTGCGCACCAGCCTCGGCTAGGTCCTGGTCGAACGCTGAATACTCGGGACCATGCGCCAGCGGCTCTTGCGAACTCCGCACTGCCAGCCAGACACCTAGCACCGCCACCAACAGCCCAGCGGCGATAATTGCACCAACACGGACGAGCTTCTTTCGGGCATTCTCACGCTGGCGAATCTGCGCAACAACGGCCAGCGCCTCAGAATTTCCCTGTTGGATAGCGAGAGCCCTCTTGGCCCGCTCCTCTGCCTCATCCATACGCCCGCTATCTACCGCCTTCCGGGCCAACACCACGTGCTCCTTCGCCTGCAGCAGCAGGTTCTCAGCACGCTTTCGAATCCGGTCAGCTTCGGCGCTTTCGATGGTCACGCCGCGGATGTCATGACACAGTCGCTGCACCTGCCCATAATCTTGTACGTCCATGGCATTGATGGCCTGAGACATCATGTATTCTACGGAGCGCTCGGAGTTCTCCAGGTCTCCGGAGATCGCGTCGAACTCTCCGCACAAGCCCCGCCATTTCTCCACGGTATGTTGCCGGGCGTGAGCTTCAGGGTGGTGCCGTTCCCTCTTCAAGCCGTCTAGGAACTGCCGACACGTCACGATCTCGGCCTGATCCAGCGCCATCCTGGCCTGCTGTAGCCGCTCGCCGAATTCTACAATTCGCTTTTCCTCTGCCAGGAAGTCATGAAGCGCATTGACCTCATGGTCGCCAGGAATGATGGCCTGATATTCGCGCATGACGGTGAGCGCAACGGTCGGCGAATTGTCTGCAATTGCACGATGCAGCTGACTCTTCAACTCCGTGGCAAGCGAAAGTTTCTCGCCGACGAAGCGTTTGAGCTCATCGGCGTGGTCGAGCATTCTGCGGCCGCACTCCCCCGGAAGGGCAGGGTCTCCGGGCAGCCCGTCAATCAGCTTCTGCATCTCCTCCCAGCGATTTCCTTCCCCGTGCTCTCTGGCTTCACGTAACGCGCGGTTGATAACCACAAACACCCGTTGATCGGTCTTGCAGCTTGGACATTGGCGATTGTGAATCGAGTTATCCTCGCCGCACTCCGGGCAGATCTGCGTGAGGTCGGCACCGCAGGAATGACAGCTGCGGTCATCCCGGTCGTTAGAGGCCTTGCAAGAGGGGCAAGTATTCTCGCGAATCATCGACATCGTCGACTCCTTGGTTCGCAACCGGCTCATCCCACGGCTGACATCGTCCAAAAAGCCCTGCATGCTGAAGTAACGGCTCTCAACGCGCGGCCGAATGCAGTTGTAGATGATTCGTGAGAGGAAGGTTGGCTCCGGGATCGCATTCGGAATTACGTCCTGCGCGCGCTCCCCGGTGAGAAGCACATAGAGCAGCTTGCCAAGCGAATAGATGTCGGCCCGGTGATCCACATTCTTAGCATCAGCATTCTGCTCCGGCGCCATGTAACCGGGCGTCCCCATGCCGTAACCAGTGTGAGAGGCCTCACTACCCGCACGCCCGGCGCGCGCCAGACCAAAGTCCACGATTTTAGGAATCAGAACGCCGTCCTCACTGGTGAGAATCACGTTGGACGGCTTAATGTCACGATGAATGAGGTTGTTCTTGTGCGCGTAGAACAGGCCCTTGGCGATGGAACGGGACAGAGACAGTGCCTCGACCACATCCAGCCCACTCTTCTTCTCGACATAGGCTCGCAGCGTGGGGCCGTCGATGAACTCCATCACCAGATAAAACGTCTCATGGTCGCGATGGTAGTCGTACACCTCGACGATGTTCGGGTGCTTCAACTGGGCAATGGCCGCCGCCTCCATCCCAAAACGTGACAGCACGATGGAAGCCGCTTCACTGGCGAGATACGCCGGGAGCAGGGACTTGATGGCCACTGGCCGCTTCAGATGAGTGTCATAGGCGCGATGCACCACAGCAAAGCCGCCGCGCCCAAGCTCCTCCATCAACTCATAACGATCCCCGAGCAACGACCGTTCGCGCTTGATTGCTTTCCCCCGCACAGAGTCGGTCATACTCACGATCGTGTCGTCCAAGTCTTCATCACGCGCAAGGGTGGCAGTACGAGGCCGCACGATCTCAGTCTTGGGATCGACGTCAGAAGAGGACTTAAGCCTGTGTCGGCACTTACGGCATTGAGCCGCGGATGACGCGTTCAGAGAGTTGCACTGCGGACACCGCACAGCTAGGCCTTTAGGGAGCTTCGGAGATCGTCACTTCACACGTGCTGTCAACCACACCAATGCGTACCGCATCATGCCCCGCACTCCGCGCTGCCGCGATGGCCGCATCGGCTTGGTCCGGGCTTACGATCCAGATCATTCCGCTGCCCATATTGAATACACGAAACATCTCTTTATTAGAGATCCCGCCACCTTCCTGAATCAACGAAAACACAGGAGGGGCCGGTGGCAACGAACCGCGATCTACCTGAACGCCACAGCCCTCGGGAAGAACCCGGGGAATGTTGTCATAGAACCCACCGCCAGTAATATGCGCCAGCGCCTTCAACGGCACGCCCGCTGCCTTCGCGGCGCGCGACGCGTCCAGATAACAGGTGTGCGGCTTAAGCAATGCTTCTCCGATCGTTTCATCCCAGCCATCTGGCTGATCATCCACGGAAAGTCCGAGCGTCTTAAAGATTACGGTCCTCGCCAGACTGTAGCCGTTTGTATGCAGGCCGCTCGATGGAAGCGCGATCAGCGTATCACCGGGGGACACCGTAGCGCCAGTAATAATCTCGTCGCGATCAACCACGCCCACAATCGAGCCCACCAGATCATAGTCATTGCCGTACATGCCAGGCATCTCAGCGGTCTCCCCGCCGAGCAGGGCCACCCCCTGTGCCCGGCAGGCATCAGCCAAGCCGCCAAGAACCTGCTCGTACAGCGGACTCCGCAACTTGCCAATCCCGATGTAATCCATGAAGTAAAGCGGCTCTGCCCCTTGGACGATGATATCATTGATGCAATGATTCACGAGGTCTGCACCGACGGTGTCATGGCGATTCGCCATTTCCGCTACCATCAGCTTAGTGCCCACGCCGTCGACACTTGAGACCAAGACTGGATTACTAATCTCCGACAGGTCGAGCTGAAACAGACCA
>DMTJ01000371.1 GCA_003477185.1 Lentisphaeria bacterium | reverse complement strand
GGATAGCGGGCAAGCCACTCCAGACCCAGCTGAATCCGAGAATCGTCCGTGGGCACATTGCAGAAGAGTAGGCTCTTGATACCAGCTGCGGTGAAGCTGCCCTGAGCCCAGATGCGGTGGGGGGGCTTGCTTTTGAGGGCTGATGGGGAGTAGGCGAATGCTCCGGTAAAGCTGTCGCCGAGTGAGTCATCGATAATCTGACAGTCGCTGAGAAATTGTGCGGCGCGCCCAGAGACTATGGCAGGAAGCTCGACGGCCGCACATGCCTCCAGCACCCAGTGAACGTCTGTGATGTAGGCATGCCGATCCTGGTTGCCATAGGTGGCGGTCTGACGTGCCCACAACTGCGGCTGTGACTTCAGCAGTTGGTCGTGGAGAGTGGCGATAACTCCCGCGTGTTTCTCCGCTGAGTGGGCAGACAAGGCCAAAATCGCGGCACTGACCGCATAAACGCGGTCGGCGACCTCCAAGGTGTCTAGTTTTGCAGCACGAGTAATGACAAAGCCAGCGGCAAGCGCCTTTGTCGATTTCTTGACCGAAGCGCGAGACAGCTCGAGGGCGTAGAGGCAGAATGCTGTGGCTCCGAGGTCATCGCCCCACGAACCGTTTCGCTTCTGCTCATTGACCAGATAGGCGACACCACGTCCCAGCGCGCTCTGGCCTTCTCGCTGCAGCGATTCGTCGAGCGGCTCGTGAAGGGTCTGCGCGCTGGCGCTGATGGCCAACAGGACGGCAAGTTGCGGACCTCGCAACTTCATAAGGAGATCTGGCCTCGGAAGGCAATTTCGGCGGGGCCAGTGTGAATGACTTGACCGTGATCTTCGGCGATGGTAATGACGTCTCCGCCCTGCGTGTGGACTCGTAGGGGAAAGTGAACGAGGCCTAGCTCGCGTGCGAGCCAAGCCGCAGCTGTCACGCCTGTGCCGCAGGCCAGTGTTTCGGCTTCGACGCCCCGTTCCCACGTGCGAATGCGAAGCTCGCCATCAGCGGCGGCCGCGACGTTGGCGTTGGTCCCGGTGGGGCTGAAGTCCTGATGGTAACGGATCGCTGGGCCGATGTCCGCAAGGTCTACCGCGGACACGTCAGCGACAAAGTACACTGCGTGCGGCACGCCGGTATTGGCCAGGTGTACTGGGACGGGAGAGCGGTCGTCGTAGCTGAGCGTGTGGTGCAGTTGGACGCTGGAAGGCAGCGGCATGATGAGCTGAACGCGCTCGCCCTCAACGTTGGCTGAGAGGACACCGGCGTCTGTGAGAAAGGTGTGGCTCTCGGGGGCCAGGCCGCGCTCGACCGCAAAGCGGGCGATACAACGCGCTCCATTCGCGCACATTTCGGCCCGGCCACCATCGGGATTAAAGAACACCATGCGGTAGGCGAAATCGGCGTCTTTACGAAGCAGAAGAATGCCGTCTGAGCCGATTCCGCAGCGGCGATCTGCTAGGAATTGAAGCTGCTGAGCACTGAGCTGAAGCTGCTCATCACAATCCTCGATGACCACGAAGTCATTGCCAGCACCCTGCATCTTGGTGAAGTCGATGGGAGTCAAAGCAGGCGTGCCAGATCTGCGAAGGAATCCAGCAAATGGATCCCAGGGATTTGGGACAGTGGTGCCGCATGATCGTAGCCAAAGCTGACGCCAATGAATGGGATTTTGGCGTTGGCGGCTGCATCAAAGTCCGCTCGCGAATCACCGATATACACGGAATCTTTCTCTCCCAGTAGGTCTAAGGCATGGAACAGCGGAGCAGGATCTGGTTTACGCTGGGGTAGGTCGTCGCCGCAGACTACGACGTCGAGCAGCGTGGCAAGTTCGAATGCCTCCAGCATGGGGATGGTGAAGTATCTGCCCTTGTTGGTGACGCAGCCTGTCTTGCGTCCAGAGTCCCGCAGCTGGCGGAGCAAGGTGAGGGCGCCGGGGAATGGCGCGGATTGTTCGCAGGCGTGCGCGGCATAGAAGGTGCCGAATGCGTCAAGCGCGGCCTCCAGCCCGGGCGGATCTTCGGGGGCATCAATCTTACCAGCGAGTGCTCGTTCCACGAGACGCTGCACGCCGTGGCCGATCCAGGTGGCGACGGTGTCATCCGGCGGGGGGCGCTGGCGGCAAACGGTCTGGCGCACGGCTTCGGCGATATCTGGCAGTGTATGGGCCAGGGTGCCGTCGAGGTCAAACAGCACGCAGCCAGGAAGCTTAGCGTCCATTTGCCAGCAATACGTTGGTGACTGAGGCTGACAGTTCATCCAGCGAATATGGCTTCGGCAGGAAGCCTTTGCAGCCATTGATGATCATTTCCGTGATCAGGTCATCGTTGTTGGAGCCACTCGTCACCAGAAACCTTGTCTCCGGAGAATCCTTGTGAATTTTTTTAAACACGTCCTCGCCGGAGATTCCCGGCAAAATCAGGTCCAGCAGGATCCCGTCGATTGAGCCAATATTATCGTCAAAGGCAGTAAGTGCCTCTTCTCCAGTCGTGGTAGAAATGACATTGAAGCCCAGTGTTTCCAAGTGCGAAGCGGTCAACTCTCGCAGAATGCCATCGTCTTCGATGATCAGAATTGTCTGCTTGCTCCCTGGTTGCGTATCGGGAGCCGGCGCGGGTGTTCCCAGTTGCGTTTGTTCGTCGGGAATAGGGACTGGATCAGGGAAGGAGCCGACTAGCATGGCCTGGTCCTTGGCGACCGACTCCGCTGGGAGATAGAAGAAGACTGAGGTTCCTTCGCCGATTTTGCTCTGCACGTCGATCCAGCCACCGGAATCCTCGATGATCCGGTAGGCATTGGCCAAGCCAAGGCCAGTGCCTTTGCCCTTGGCCTTGGTGGTGAAGAACGGCTGGAAGATTCTTGCCATGGTTTCACTGTTCATGCCGCTGCCATCGTCACGGACGAGGATGATCACGTAGCGTCTGGCAGTCAGTTGATGGCTGGTGCGCGTTCTCAACTCGTCTGCGTCCTGAACCGCGACGCGGAGGATCAGCTTGCCACAGCCATCCATCGCATCGCGCGCGTTGAAGCAGACGTTTAGCAGGGCCTGCTCCAAATCGCTGCGGTGCCCGCAAATGAGAGCGTCTTCTTCGACAGTTTCGGCAATGATTTCAATCCGCGTATCAAAGGTATGCACGCACATCTTGCGGACACTGGGGATGACCACATTTACGTCTACGCACTCTTTGCGCTGTTGGTTTTTGCGTGAAAAAGAGAGCAGGCGATCCACTGTCTCGCGCCCGCGCTGCACGCAGTCCACGGCTACTCGTGCCATGCTGGAAATGATATGTGTGTCAGGCATGACATCCGGTGTGGTGATTTCGCTGCGGATCAGGTCCAACGCACCACTGATGCCGCCGAGTACGTTGTTGAAGTCGTGGGCAATGCCGCTCGCGAGTGTGCCCACCACTTCCATCTTCTGCGAGCGGAGCAGTTGCTCCTCCAGTTCCTCGTTCTGCTGGGCGCGCTCGTTGAGCAGATTGAAGGCATCGACAATTACTTCGGTTCCCGCGGGCTTGTCCGTAACCGGGGACACCACTTTCCCTTGCAGAATACGGCTGGCAGCGGTGCGAAGTGGCTCGAGGTTGGCGCCGCTTCCAGTTCCTTTCAAAGAACCGAGCAAGAGAATTAGCGTGGCGACGAGGGCGACCAGCAACAGGCCCCTGCTGCTGTTGCTGTTTTGTCTGGGAGCAGGAGGAGACGCGGCGAGGACAACGGTCGCCCCGCGCCCCAATCCGATGGCATGCAGGTCTGAGCCCGCGCCAGTGATGACGCGCGATTCACCAAAATCCAGATATAGGTCGTCGACGTTCAGCGACTCGTACATCCTTGACACTCGCTTGCCGGAGACGCCATTTGCACCTTTGAGGATGATACCTTGGCGGTCAATCACCATAAGCTGTGCATCAGGCTGCCCCAAGGCAGCCGCAATGGCTTTGCTCAGCTGAGCGAACTGGTCATCCTTGAGGTCGGCCCGAGAGAGTAGTGCAGCTGCGGACTCCGCAGTCTGAATGCAGAGCTCCCGGTGAGCCTTGCTCGCATCGGGTGCCTCGCCATGGTTCGCTGTGAGCGCGGCGACGGCTATGGCCGCAATGGCAATGCCGCCTATAATCAGCCGAGTACCTGTGTGCATGGGGCGGTCCTTTGTAGTGCGAGTCGCCAGTACAATAGGGCGGTACAGTCTTGCCTGCAACATTGGTCCGGGCAGACGTTCTCAAAGAAGTTTTTAAAAATCTGCCGAAAACGTTGAATAGACCGTGATTGCGGTTCGTCTCACGCTCGCACACGATGTATGGTTAGCAGGCAAAGCACAAGGGAGCCAGCTTTTGAATTGGAATCAAATAGAGCGCGGATTGAAGGCGGAAGCGGTCACCGAGCGTATGCCGGATATGGAGTCGTTTCAGGAAGATGCGCGGGCTCGCTTGTCCCTAGTGCATCAGGATGCGACGATGGTACACCGCGGGCGAGCCGGGCTCTGGTTTTTGACCAGTTCGCTTGCAGCAGTCGCGATCGCCGGAGCGTTGTTTCTGCGGCCAGCAGTTCCGGCGGCAGCTGCCTCGACTGAGGTAGCGTCACTGACAGTGGACGTGGATCATGCTTCGGTGTTGATCATGAATGACGCCAGTCAGGATGCCACCATTGTCTGGATTGCGGACATGGAAGTCGCAGATCTCTAACTGCGCACGCCCCAAGTAATGGTGCGGGCTGGCTTTTCCAGGATCTCTCGGACTTTGCGTAACAGTATTTTGGGCGCGAATGGCTTGTTGAGCATCTCGCCCCTCTAGGTCCCTAGCTAATCAAGGTGTCCCCGCCCTAGCCGGACATGTACAGAACTTTAAATTTGAGAAACACTGCCCAAACCCGGATGCTCAGCGCGTGCCCGTTGATGCCCGGCATCACTCGATCCATTAGCGGTAGATCTACGCCCCCCTTTTCCGCGAGCAGTATTGAGTGCCTCCTCTCCTGAACCTGCCGAGAGCACGGTGTAGCCGTAACCGGAAAGTACGTCCATGGCCATCTTGCGCACTTTGCTTTCATCCTCGACGATTAAGACCTTTTCATCGCCGCGCTGTGGCATTTCCTCGATGCTGGTTTGGATCGTATCGGTTTTGCTGCTGCGAGATTCCGGTAGGTAGATGTGAATGGACGTCCCCGGGCCCACGTGGGTTTCCACATCAAGAATCTCGCCGGTTTGGGGGACGATGCCAAAGACAGCGGATAGCCCGCGACCGGTGCCCTAGCCTAAGGGCTTGGTCTTGAAGAACGGCTCGAAGATGCTCTCGGAGATGTCCGCGTAATCCCGGTCCCTCGGTCGCGTACGGAGGGCTTTACATAGGAACGCTGCGGAAACTTGTCGATCGCTGATCTTGCCGACTACGCTATGCTGCAAGACCGGGGCAGCGGAGGCCACGTAGATCATGTCCGCGGGTGACTGAGCATTGACCTTGGCATCCACAACCTCGATTGGCAGGCCCATCACTTTCCGCGAAGCCAGGGCCGAGAGCCCGCTGTTATGGGCAGTCCCACCTACCACGGTTATGCGAAACCGATTCCTCGGCAGAGAGTCTGCCGCCAGCCAGGTTACAGATCGTGCGATGTTATACACGATCATCGCCTGCAGACGACTCTGGCCTGCGGGCGCTGGCTCCTGCGCGAACGTGGAGACGGCCGCACAGAAAACGGTGACTGTGAGAAAATACTTAAAATCAGACGAGAACCTGTACGTCGGGCCCACGCGGAATTAACGTTAGATTTTGGCATGTGCGCGGCATGCAACGCCGCGGATGGCCGTTCGCCGCCCCGTTCCCCACAGCGAGCTCGATGCCCCCGCCAAGCGCCTCTGAGCTGGACGGGTAATGATGTTGATAATTCCGTTCACAGCGTTGGCCTACAGGATGAGCTTACCGGGCCGCGAACCACCTCAATGCGTTCAATGTCCTCGAACTGCAGATCGGGGTTATGCCACAGCACGCCTGAGAAAATCTTATTGCAGACACTTCGCCCATCGATCATCACCAGCAGGTTATTCGCGAGCAGAGTTCCGCCCCCGCGTGCCATGATCGCCCACTTCTTCGAATCTAGTCGCGCGACCTGCACGCTCGGAACCAATCGCAGCGCATCTGTTATCTGCGAGACGCTAAAGCGAATCAACTCTGCACGAGTCAAAACGAAACCCGCCGCGGGTCTATCCGAAAACGGTGTGGACCGCTTTGAGACGGTGGTCACCTTGAGATCCATGAGCTCTTCCAGGCACAGGTCTAGAAGTTCCCGCTCGGTTTCTGGTCGGGCTGTGTATTCAGCGTGCACCGAAAGACTCAAAATCAGGGCAAACGCCAAGGCGTGAAAAGAGTGCTAATTCATAGGTCTCAAATCTGCGCGAAATCATAAAAGTCATAGCGCAGTCTAACAGGTATCAGGAGCGTTTGCCAGGATCGCCGATTTCCAATCGTTCCTGCGGGTCGTGGCTGCGTGAATGGCAGGCATTGCGGGCAGTTGTACCCGTACTGTTTCAATCACTTGGACGCGCCACCCTTTTCCATGAACTTACCTAATAAGCTGACAGTCAGCCGTTTCCTTGCCACCGGTGTCTTCTTGGGACTTGCTGCGATTCCGGCGTCGGTCGAGGGGCATTTGCTCTGGTGGAAGATCGCGTACCTCATGGCCATTGTGGCCGGGTTCACCGACATCTTGGATGGGTACATTGCCCGCAAGTACGATTTAGTGACCGACTTTGGGAAGTTGATCGACCCCCTCGCGGATAAAGTGTTTACGGTTGGGAGCTACGTGACGCTCGTCGGACACGAGCTATGTCCGGCTTGGATCGCTGTGGTTCTTGTTGCGAGAGAATTTGGCGTGACTGGGCTGCGCTCACTTGCTGCCAAGCGAAATATCGCCCTGGCCGCGAACAACATCGGCAAGGCCAAGACCACCTGTCAGATGTTGGGGCTTGTCTTCGGCGGCGCACTTTGGGTAGGCTGGCTGCCGCTGGAGACCTGCCAAGTGGCATGGACCTGGACGCTCTACGGCGTTGCCGCGTTTACCGCATATTCCGGCTGGTCCTATTTCTACGAAAACCGGCAGCTGTACATGCAGGATACGTAACGCGTGGAAGGGCAGGACAATGGCCCACTCGACGCGCTCGCCCAATACTTCGGGCACGATGCGTTTCTGGAAGGGCAGGAAGCAGTCATCTCACGCATCCTTCATGGCGAGGAGATGTGCGTGGTCATGCCGACAGGTGCCGGAAAATCCCTGTGTTATCAGCTCCCTGCCGTGATGAAACCCGGCTATGCCCTCATCTTTTCGCCGCTCATCTCGCTGATGAAGGATCAAGTAGACGGGCTGCTGCGCAAGAACATCCCCGCCACATTCATCAACAGCACCATGTCTCCAACTGAGCAGCAGGAGACCATGGCGCGTGTTGCCCGCAATGAAGTGAAGATGCTGTATGTTGCGCCGGAACGGTTTCGCTCCCAATCATTCCGGCGTTTGCTGCAGACCCATCCACCATCCATGGCCGTGATTGATGAGGCCCATTGTATCAGCCAGTGGGGCCATGATTTTCGGCCAGATTACATGCGTATGGGGCAGCATCTGCAGGATCTGAACATTGCGCAGGTCTGCGCCTTTACCGCGACCGCCACGCCAGTGGTGCGTGCCGACATTACCACCCAACTACGGCGAGAGCTGTCCGTCTTCGTGACTGGCTTCACCCGGCCGAATCTTGCCTTTTCCTGCCTCCCGACCAACAGCCAGGAGCGCAAGATCAAGCAGATCCAGAAGATGCTGGCAGAGGAACCGGCGCCCACCATTATCTACGCTGCCACACGCAAGGTCATCGACCTGCTTGGTGCCGAACTTGGCTGCATTCGCTACCACGCCGGAATGACGGACGATGAACGCACCCAGGCCCAAGAACACTTCACTCATGACGCCTGTCCTGTCGTCGCGGCCACCAACGCCTTCGGCATGGGCATCGACCGTCCCGATGTCCGCCGCGTGATCCATTTCAATATCCCAGGCAGCCTCGAGGCCTACTATCAGGAAGCTGGTCGGGCCGGCCGAGATGGCGAGGATGCCCGCTGCATCCTCTTCTTCTCCCAGCAGGATCGCATGATTCATGAGTTCTTCATCGAGATGAGCAATCCGCCGCCCTTTGTCGTGACCCGAGTCTACCAGGAACTGCGCTCCCGGGCTATGCAGGAAAACTCCAACTACCTTGAAGTATCCCAGGCATTGCTCGCCGATGTCATCCCTGATGTGAAAGGCGATCAACAAATCAGCGCTGCCTTAAAAGTGCTCGAGAAGTACGAGTATATCGTGCGAGGTAACCGACACCAGAACCGCGGGCAACTAAGCATGCAAGTCTCCCGCGAAGAAGCCTTGCGCAAGTTCCCTAGGCCCGACACCCAGCGCGGCAGGATGATGCACATCCTACTCCAACGTTACGGCCATGAACTTAGCCTTGGGGTCGACATCACCTACGAAGACCTCGAGCGTCTGTCCGGGCTAGACGGCGACCAAGTGCGCCGTGTCATTCGCGCTCTCAACGGCGCTGAGCTAGTCTGGCTGCCGCCATTCTCCGGCCGCGGGATTACCCTGCGAAAGCCACAGGAGGCTACCCTAGCCGTCTCGTTCGAAGACGAGAAACGCCGCGCCCAGCTCGAGACCGATCGCCTCGACATCGTCTGTCGCTATCCGCATACCCACGATTGCCGCCAACGCTACCTCATTTCCTACTTTGGCCAGGAACCCGGCGAATGGCGCTGTCGAACCTGTGACCTTTGCAGCGGCGAAACTACTGCCAGCAGCCGCCTGCCGACTACCGCCGAGGAAGAATTGATCGTGCGCGTCCTCACCGGGGTTGAGGCCCTGCGTGGCCGCTTTGGGCGCAACCGTGTTGCCCAGTTCGTGACCGGCTCCCAGAGTCGCGAGATATACGATGCTGGCCTGCATCACTTGTCCGGCTACGGGGCCGTAGACTGCTCCAGCGCCGAGGTGCTCCAGCTTCTCGATGTGCTCATGCGCTCAGGCTGCGTCAAGCGCAACGGCGAAAGCAAGTATCCGCTGGTGATCATCACCCCGCTTGGCCGCGAGGTCATGGCCCGCAGCAAGCGAGTGCCGATGGTTTTTCCGAGCAGCGTTGTCGAATCCGCCCCTGCGGAGTCCGCACCAGCGCCAGCGACCTCCGGAGACCACGCAGATCTCTACGAGCGCCTGCGGACGGTGCGAGACGAGATGGCCGCCAAGCGTGGCGTGCCCGCCTTCAAAATCCTCAACAACGGCACCCTGCAGGCGCTGGCAAACCTAGCACCGGTGACCAAAGAAGAAGGCATGGCCGTCAAAGGCATCGGGGCCAAGAATTCCCGCACCGTGCTACCCGCCTTCCTCCGTGAGATTCGGGTCTGGCGGCAGGAAAACGCCGAATAGCCTGAGTCCTTGAGCTTGACCGTGCTTCAGGCTGCTCGCAGCAGAGTCCCCAGCAGATTATTTAGCACCCGGGCACAATCGAACTGCATCGCATAGCTGCGGGCGCTCTCACTCAATTCACGTCTTGCATCCAGCGACATCAGGAGGAGCGCCCGCTCTAGACTCGCCGCGATCTCGTCTGGTCTTCCCGGGCTCACATAAAGACAGTGATCGCCCGTGGCCTCGCAGGCGCCACCCACGCGCGTCGTGATCACCGGGCCGCTGCCGCCGGAGAGCATCTTCTCGGCGATCGCTACGGCGAATGTCGCCGTACAGTCAGGCAGAGATTTAGTGGGAAGCGCAAACGCCCCGCAGCCGTGCATCAACGCCCGCTTCTCCTGCTCATCCACCGCACCCAGAAACATGATCGTCTGCTCGTCGCCGGTGGCCAGTGCCTGTGCCTGTTCCAGAAAGTCCCCTGTCCCGGCGATCACCAACGGGACCATGCCATACAGTTTACTGCGGCGATAGCCCTCGATCAGGTCGGCGACTCCCTTGGCCTCCAATACCCGCGATAGAAACAGGATGAACTTGCCCTCCAACAATCGGTAGCGAGCCAGCGTCTGGCTGATCAAATCCCGGTTGCTTTCCGCGTTGATAAACGAAGCCGTATCAATCGCGGGGTAGCTCACGCGCAGGCGGGCGCCCATCTGCGGGGCATAGTGCGTACCCAGCGCATGATCGACCTCCGTCGCGTGGTCGATAATGATCGAGCGCGTATACTCAGAGACCGCCACCGGACAATCATTGGCCAGGAATGTCCCCAGCACTTGTTGTGCTGCCCCGAAATGCCCGCTTGCCAGCGCACAGCGGACGATGCCGGTGACATCAGATCCGACTGCTTCCGCGATTGTGTGCACATCAGGCTGCACGCCCGAGCGCCGCACCGACTGCACCGCATCTACCGCCACCTGGGCATGTGGCACCAGATAAAGCGACACGATAGTGGTCGGTACGCCATCCATCAGCATCTCGCTCACGTGCCCGGTCATCGCTTGCAGCAGGCGGCCGTCCAGCACTTGGCTGCCAGCCAAGGCCTCGGGCCGGTCCACCACGATCCCTTCCGAGTACGGAGAAATGCGCGATAGTTGCTTGCAGGGCAGGGTGCTTTCCAGAATCGTAGCCAGTGGCCAGGTCACAATCCGCACCTGCTCGAATCCGCCCTGCAGCGCTGCCTCCGCCAAGTTGCGCGCTTCTGCCGCGTGCCTGCAGATAATCGGATCTGCCCGGGCAATAATAATCATTCGTCTTCCAACCATGGTCAATCTCGGTTCATTTAGGTAAATCGACCTCGTCCAATTGGACCTATGCAGAAACGATGCCAAGATGAAGCTTGCCTCGGAAAGGCCCTCCAGTTGTCACGAAATTGTCAGAGCACAGTCGGGAAGTACAAAAATGGCAACAGAATGGGCAGCCGCCCTGGTGGATTGGTATCGGCGCGAAGGCAGAGACTTGCCATGGCGGCAGACGCGCGATCCCTACCGA
>DMTJ01000528.1 GCA_003477185.1 Lentisphaeria bacterium | reverse complement strand
GATCCTGACCTATGCGTTTGCCGATGAAGCGATCATCGGCCTGCCGGTGGACGTAGTACTCCGCTATATCGAATCTCAGCTCACAGGCCACGAGGAAGGTATGACCGCATGAATGCCCCGGTACCGGCCACTGCTGTTTGGGACACTGCCCGCATTCAGCAGGATTTTCCGATCCTGTCGCGCGAAGTGCATGGCAAGCCGCTGGTCTATCTGGACAGCGCGGCTACAACCCAGCGCCCAGTATCGGTAGTCGAGGCTGTACGTAAGTTTGACCTGACGCACAACGCGAATGTGCACCGCGGCGTACACCTGCTGAGTCAAGAGGCGACCCAGGCCTACGAGGGCGCGCGCGAGAAGGTGCGGCGTTTTCTGAACGCCGCGTCTGTCCGCGAGATTCTGTTTGTGCGGGGCACGACTGAGGCGATCAATCTGGTCTCAAATTCCTTCGGCACGAGCAAAATTGGTGCTGGCGACGAGATCGTGGTCTCCTCGCTGGAGCACCACTCGAACATTGTGCCGTGGCAAATGTTAGCCGAACGCACCGGTGCCGTCTTGCGGGTGATCCCAATGTCTGACAGCGGCGATCTGGATCAGGAGGCGTATCGCGAACTGTTGAACGCGCGCACCAGGCTGGTGGCACTCACCCATATTTCGAATGCTCTGGGTACGGTGAACCCGGTGCGCGAGATGATCGCCGCCGCGCATGAACACGAGATTCCGGTGTTGGTCGATGGCGCGCAGGCAGTGGCTCACACGGCAGTAGATGTGCGAGAACTGGACTGTGATTTCTATGCGTTCTCTGGGCATAAGCTCTATGGGCCGACGGGAATTGGCGTCCTGTATGGCCGCGAAGCGCTGCTCGAGGCGATGCCGCCGTGGCAGGGCGGAGGCGACATGATCGCGTCTGTTTCGTTCAGCGGCACCACCTACAACGAGCTGCCTTATAAGTTTGAGGCGGGCACGCCCAATATTAGCGGAGCCGTTGGGCTCGGTGCGGCCGTAGACTACGTCGAAGCGCTGGGCCTGGAGGCGATCGCCGCCCACGAGGCGGACTTGCTGGACTACTTGGTCGCGCAGCTGTCGAAGATCGATTGCGTGCGGCTGATCGGGGAACCGGCGGTGCGTGGTGGCGCGGTTTCCTTCTTGATTGGGGATGTGCACCCACACGACATTGGTACGATCCTCGATTGTGAAGGCATTGCGATACGCGCGGGCCATCACTGCGCGCAACCGATCATGGAGCGCCTTGGCATTCCCGCCACTGCGCGCGCCTCGGTAGGTGTCTATAATACCAAAGCTGATATCGACAGCTTAGTCGCCCCCCTCCCACAGATTGCAGAGATGTTTGCCCGATGAGCATGCTGGAACTCTATCAAGAAGTCATTTTAGACCATAATAAATCCCCGCGTAATTTCCGGGACATGGACTGCGCCTCGCACAAGGCCTGCGGCAAAAACCCACTTTGTGGTGACGAGCTCGATCTATTCCTGAATATTGAAGATGGTGTGATTCAGGACGTCAGTTTCACGGGCACTGGCTGTGCGATCTCCGTGGCGTCTGCGTCCTTGCTGACTGAAAAGCTAAAGGGCCGCACCGTGACTGATGCCGAGGCGATTTATCGCGAGGTTCATATGATGTTGACCGGCGAAAGTGATGTAGATCCCGCCGAACTGGGTAAGCTGGCTGTTCTGTCCGGCGTTTGTCAGTTTCCTGTGCGCGTGAAGTGCGCGTCCCTGGCCTGGCATACGATGCATGCCGCGCTACAGGATCGGTCAGAAGACGTGTCGACGGAGTAGCTATGCTCAAACTGGGAAGAAAAGTAGAATACGCGCTAATCTCGCTGTACCATCTGGACTCACTGGATGAGGGCGAGCTGGTGGCCAGCCGTGAGATTGGGGAGCGCTACAAGGTGCCGCAGGATGTGCTGGGAAAAGTGCTGCAAGCACTGAATCGCGCCGAGCTGATCGTGTCTGTCCAGGGGGCCAAGGGCGGCTACCTGCTGAAGCAGCCACTTGCGGAGATTGCACTTGGTGACGTCGTAGAAGCCGTGGAAGGCCCCGTGAATCTTGCCAAGTGCACCTGCCGGACGCCGGAGCGGGTCTGCCCGCAGCAGGCCTGCTGCAACATCCGTGACCGGGTGCATCAGCTGCAGAGCGCGCTGAATGGCTTTCTCTTTAGTTTTCGTCTCGACTCTTTTACGCCGGAATCAGTAATGTGTGAGGAACCCGCGCTATGATCACGAAGAAGCAAGAAGCCGTTGAAGTAGAAGAAGAGATTGTACTGACTAAGGAAGGTCTGTACGACGTGATCCGTCCAGTCATTGACCCCGACATCGGGATCAGCATTGTGGATCTTGGCCTGATCTATGACATTTTGATCGAAGACAGCGGCATGATCGAAGTAGAAATGACCATGACCACGCCAGCGTGTCCCTATGGGCCACAGTTGGTGGGCGAAGTGGAATACATGCTGCGGCAGACCAAGGGCGTGACCGACGTACATGTCGAGATTGTCTGGGATCCGCCATGGTCAATCGACAAGATGGACGAAGCGACACGGCTGAACTTGGGGCTCGATCTGTAAGACATACGGTATGATGTGAGCTACATGAAACGTAGCCTCTTGGCCAACCTGAGATAGGCCGCAATACTCACCGCGGTTCCTCGCCCGCCTGCGGACAGCGCGGGCAAGGTGGGCTGGGACGGTCGCTGCTTCCTGAGCCAGACGTTCGCTTCGCAGCTTGATTACGCACAGAGTTTCGGCCAAGTTGACTAAGCCCTCTGCCTCAAGTCGCTCGTCTTCGCTAAGCTGCGCACCGCCATCCTGCCGCTCGAGAAGTTGGTGTAAGCGGGCCTCGACCCAGTGTGACAAGCGGAAATGTGCCAAATCGCTGGGGTGCTCGATTTCAAACTTCGCTGTCATGGGATAGGCCCTCGCCGATGTCCGCTTGCTCGCAGGGCTCACCGGCGCTCAACTCCAAGACACCGATATAGCAGCGATAGCGGGAGGAGGCAAGACCCATGGGAGAGGCGTGCACAAGTGCCCAGCTGCACCAGCTGTGTTGTTCCCTATGCGGTTGCGGTTAATTAAGGTGTGATTTACTCCCAACTCCCGTGCCTATGTTGATGCGAACTGCGCGCCCTCTGATCTTCCTGCTTTTTCTAACGTCCTCTGCCATCGGCGAGGTCGCCGTGCTACCGCTGCGTGCCCCAACCGGGAACCTCACGTTTCCGGTGGCTGCGGACTCCGCAATCCAGATTACGCTGTCGGCGGCGGATGAGCGGGAGCAGTGGCGCGCGCGGCTGGACGCAGAGCGGGGGATTCAACTCTGGCAGCGAGACGCGGAGGACGAGCGCCTGCGCAAGTACACGGGCCCAGCCACGCAAGTTGCGGACTCCGCAACGCCTGGCACTGCCGAGACGATGATGGCCAAGCTGCGGCCCCATGAGTGGACGATTTATCTGGGGGAAGGCGAGGTGCTGCGTGTGCCAGCTGCGTTCGCGCCCGCTAGCGTGGAAGTGGAGGCTGCAGGGATCACCACGACTGCTTTTCGATTTCAGAAGGTTGCGCCGTTTGTGCGGTTAGATGGCTTCATGGGGGCGGAGGGTGAGGGAGTTCAGCCGCTGGCAGACTGGGAAATCCTGTCCGGTGACTGGGCAGTGCGCTCGGTCATGGATGACGCGCTGGAGCAGCGCACCAGTAAGAACCTGCAGAAGAAGCCGCTGGATGAGGAGCGCAGCCCAAACTTCTACAGCCTGCTCGGCAAGGCACCGGCGGAAGGGATCGCGGAGATTGCGACCGGATATCCGTTTGCAGACAACTACGAGGCCGCGGTGTCTATTTTTACCGCGCCCGGTGCTGCTGGGCTGACCTTTCTGCACAGCACGGATGATCGTCTTTACCGGTTTGAGCTGCGCATTCCAGAGCGAAACGGGGAGAACTCCCGGGCGGTGCTATCGCGTGAAGGGGCGGGGGATCGTGAATTTCTGCAGGGCGCTGAATTCCAATGCCAGACGGGGCAGTGGATCCGCCTGCGCGTGGCCGCCGGGAGTGGACGCTTGCGGTGTTATGTAGATCACACCTGTGTGATCGATGTGAACGAAGCCTTGCCGCCGGGCGGGAAGGCCGGGCTGTTTGTGCGCGATGGCGCATTTCGGTTTGATGACTTTCGCCTGGCTAGCCTGGAGGAGTTGTGGCTAGACTCGCATGCGCGACTTCGCTATCATGCGCTTGAACTGGAGGAGTTGAAGCCATTGAAGCTGACGCGAGCGCCTGACGGTGTGGCGATCGAATCCCGTGGCGGTGGGTCCTGGGTGGTGGGCTCCGAGGACGATGCTGCGCATCCGTTTGCGGCTACCTTCGAGGTCGGGGCCGAGGATTGTGATGTGGGCATTCTTCACGGCTGTCGCGCCAGTAATCGGGCGCACTCGCGGTTTCGTGTGGTCCGAGAGGGAACGCAGGAAACCTACTTTTTGGAGCGCGTGATTGGCCCGATGGTCAGGGTGGTCGCAGGTTGGGAACGGGCGAGAACCGCCAGTGACACGCTGCGATTGTGGGCCGAGCCGTACGCGGATCATGTCCGCTTCTACGCAAACGATGAGCTGGTTCTGGTGCATGAGGGCACTGAGAATTCTGGTGCGTCCGGGCTGTATGTGCGGAGCTCGCAACCGGTCTCGGTGCTGGAGATTTCGTATCGCTTGCAGCCGACGAAGCAGTGGCGGAATAAGTACGAGAAGAATCGGGTGTTTGAAAAAGATCCGTATATGCGCCACTGGTCGAGCCCGGAGGGGGAATGGTCCCACTTCGAGTCGCAGACCTGGCACAAGAGTGATTTCTTGGGGCGGCTTACGGTGCACGTGCCAATCGTGGCCGCTGGTACGCTGCATTTGGGCGTGGGGGAGGAGTCTGATGAGGCCGAGCTCCAGTTTAGGGCCAGTCAGACTTTGGTGAGCCTTGCCGTGTCGGAGGCGGATGAGCCTTTGTTTCAGCAGGCACTGCCGCAAGGCGCCAAGCGTTTGTCGGTGGATGTCGACGGCTTTTTTCTCGAAGTGCGCGCGGACGATGCAGTGGTGCACCGGCACCAGCTGTCTCAGCCGTTGCGTGGGCGGCGGCTGCGGATCGACGGGTATTCTAACCTTACGCAGCTCGCCGTGGATCGCTACGGTGTGCAGGATACGGTGTTCAACAAGGCGCCGACCGACTGGCTGATCAATGGTGGCAAATGGCAGATCATCAATCGATTTCAATGCGACCCACGCTGGTCGCATATGAACGGTCACAACCTGACTGGCCTGGCGGCGATCTGGTCCAAGTATCGGTTCAGCGGGGATTTTTGTGTCGAAGTGTATGCCGGGATGCGGCACGGCTACTACGAGCGTTGCGGCGACCTGAACGTGACGATGCATGGCAGCCGCAATAGCCCAAGCATGGGCTACACCGCCACCTGCGGCGAGTGGGACCCGGAACACACGCAGCTGTGGTCCCGGCTCTACCGAGCCGGGGAGCAGCTCGATGAGAGCGACACCTATGCGGTGCCGCGCAGGCGCGATGGAAATGTGCGCAAGGCGCGGCACGAGTTGGAGAAGACCGGTCGCGATGTGCACGGTGCCTGGTACTACCTCAAAATGCGCCGCGTCGACGGGACCCTGACGTACTCGTTCGACAACGAGCAGTTGCTGGAAGCGCAGGACGGTGAGCCTCTGGAAGATGGGGCATTTGGATTCTGGACCTTTATGAACTCGGTGATGGTCTCGCGGATCAATGTAGCTGCGGAGGGGATGACGCCGCAGCGCATTGGCTTTCGCCGAATTCCGGCCCATGAGCTTGAAGATATCCAGACGGTCGCGCCCGCGGAGATGTCGCTGACTGGCGTGGAACGGCTGGTGGCACTGGTGGAGGACGACTGGGCGTCGACCGATGATGTGGCGCGGGCGCGTGTGGCCTGGGCAGGCAGACTCAACTCGCTGCATCCTCCGGCAGCAACCGTGACGAACGTGCTTGGGAGTGGGGAATTCTCGCTGGATTATCTGGGAGACTCTGTGGCCGTAGCGGACGTTGTCGGCTTTCTGTTTACCGCGTCACGAAGCGATGACGCACTTTTTAACTTCCACTTTGACCTGGGCGAAGGCAAGCGTACCGATCGCTACGTACAGCGCCTATGTGGCGCGGAGATTGCCGATTCACGGCTGAAGCTGCTGGGACATACAGAGGTGGGGCTAAGAGAGGAGGTGGACGTGACGGTCTGGCTGCCCAGCTCCGGGACCACACCTGAGACGCGCATCACAAACATCCAGTTTGGCAATCGTGAGCCTGGGCTGATTCTCAGTGGGCTGAAAGGCAATAGGCCTGGCGCTAGCTACACCATCGCGGGATTTACCCCGATTCTCACAGCGCCGCCCCGGCTTGTCCAAGAGTGGTTCGATGTGGGCGAGATTAGCGGCGTGGTGACCTCGAAGCCCGAGAGCACGCTTACCACAGCTCACGAGGGGCTTGAGCAAGCGAGCGATCACCTCGCCACGATCAGTCAGCCTGGCCTGAATCGGTTTTGGGTGCGGGTGGTGGGCCCGGGCGGGCACATGACGCGCCAGATCGCCTGGCTGGAGGAGAAGGCTGGCATTTCTGTGTTCTGGGATCCGGAGGTGTCTGACGCATTCCTGATCGAAGGGGAGTCCCGGGTTCAGGCGCGGGCGAAGCTCGTAGCTAAGGTGGCGGGCAAGAAAGTAGAGCTGGAACCCCTGGGCCCGATGCAGTGGCGGGGGCGGCTGGACGATGAGCATTTTGAGCCCGGTGGTCTCCCCGTGAAGCTGTCGTGGCAAGATGGGAGTTATGCAGATGTGTTGTCGTGGCAGCGCCGGCCCAATCTGCGCGGGCCCGTTCTTCAATCACTGGACGGGCTGACGAAGCATCTGGTAAACTTCGACGCCATGGGGCAAGAGCGGGTGGCCTACACAGCGATTGCGCGCAAAGCCCCGCGCGGGGTTGCGGACTCCGCACATTTGAGCGTGTGCAACGGGGGCAGGTTGCAGCGGCTACGCGCCCAGCTTGCTACGCAAAAATTGAATTTGGCGAGTCACCCGATTCTTCAGTTTCGGTATCGGGCTGATCCCACGGCAAGCGTATCGCTGCGCGCTGGCAATCGCGAGAAAATACAGTTGTCAGAGCCGGTCGGGGCGACGGTGCCGTTCAGTCATCAGTTGCTGGGGGATCGTGAGTGGCATACTTGGACGGGAATCGTGGCGCAGACCCCGACTGCCGTGCCTTACTCTAGCAATTTTTATTCCGCTACCAGCGTTGGATTCGGCTCGTACCACAAGCTTGATCAGACTGGGCCCTGGTCGACATTGGACCTAGATGATCTCGTCTTCGGGCCGGCCGTCAGCGACGCGCTCAATTTTACGCCGCGGTACTTTGATTACGATGGTGTCGAGACCGTGCAGATCTGCGTCTGGCCGGGGCTGGAGTCGATTGGGCAGTTGACGACTGAGCAACTGACTGGGCTGCAGTGGGAGACTGTGATAAACGATGAACCGCATGATCGTGCCTTGGTAGATCTAGCCGACGGCGTGTACCAACTCTATCTGCGAGCGATCGACACCGGCGGCCGGCAGTCTCAGATCACCTGTGTGCCTTTTCTGGTCGACCGGACAGCGCCGACGGCGACGGTGAGTCGGGAAACCCCGGATGATCCGCTCTTTAATGGCAAGGTTCTGACCATCACCTGGGATATCGGGACTGGAGCGCCAGTGGACATCGCTAAGCTGGAACTGCTGATCGGCACTTGGAAAGTTGCCCTCTCGAAGCACACGGCCAAGCTGGAGATTACAGGGACCGAGAACCGTCTGACTGTGGATTGGATCCGGTTATTGCGGCATAGAATTGATGCGGGAAAATTTCCGGAGACCTTGAAATTTGTCGGGATGCAGGACGGGGCTGGGAACAGGATAGAGGATCTGGAGGTGGTGTTGAGCAAGCCCGCGCAGGACGAGATGCCGCCCACTTGGCTGACTCACACGTTCAGTGACGACGTCTTTCGCCTTCCCTGGCCGCAGGCGTTTTCAGAGGTTTACCCGTTTCGGAACGAGAAGAACAGCGCGGAAATCAAGACCATCCACATCCGCCGGATGGAACCCAGCTACCGGCAAGTGGCTACTGGCGAAGGAAACAAGATGTCGCTGGTTTCGCGCACGTTCCCCGAGAAGTCACAGTATGTTTCGTTTTGGTGGCGAGTGCTGGACGGGGACGATGCTCCGACGTTGGACGTGGAGATCAGTGCTGGCAGCGGCAAGGAGAATCTGCAGGTCTGGCCCGTTGCCGGAGACCACGCGGAGCACATCTCGGTCTCCACTCGCCCGGTGCTAGGTGGTAAAGAAGGCTGGCGCCTGGTGACAATTGATGTATCCAGCGTCATCCCAAAGGCCAAACGCATCCGCCAGATCAGCTTTCGAACGCCGGAATTCAAGAAGAAGCAGGTGCTCGAAGTGCGGTCGCTCTACGTGCATTCTGGGTGGAATGAGAAGTCCGAGCTTACGGTCGATGGCTTTGACCAGTCTGGCATCGAGCATGTGCTCTGGAGGCTGTATGACGCCGACGGCACGATCATTGACCGGGGCAAGAAAACCGAACATACGTTTAAGCTGGCCGAGTTGTGCCAGAGTGCTGAGCCTGGGCAATGGCTGGACGTGCAGTTTGTCGACTTCGCTGGGAACAAGTCTGCAGTGGTGAGCGTGCCCGCTATCCTTGCGGCGCAGGACTGACGCGCCTGGCGGGAGTGCCACCAGGCGTAAATCCAAATCACAGGATCGCCTGAGTATGCGCAGCTATGGCAACGCTTTCTGGCACCACCCCATCCGGGGCGCGGGGACGAGGTGACTGGCTACGTTCGATTATCCCTCCGGGATAGGGCGCTGCGCGCCTGGAGGGGAGGAAGTGTGAAGGGAGAAGTTTGT
>DMTJ01000021.1 GCA_003477185.1 Lentisphaeria bacterium | reverse complement strand
ACCGAACTCAAACGGCTCCGAGATCGCGCTCCCGAAGTCGCGCTGCAGCACCTTCAACGATGCAGGTGGTTTAATCTGTTTCGGCATAAGCCTGCTGAATCTCCTTAGCTTTCATCGCCTCCGCCAGCGTCTCTTCAAAGGATAAAAACTCAGCATCCCATTCGAGCACCGTTGTCACCCCACCCGTGCGCGCATGCACCGTGCGATAGAGCTCCCAGACCTGCTCCTTTACGTAGTTATCATGCGTGTCCAGCAGCAGCCCGTCGGGAAGTTCGCTATGACCAGCCACATGCACCTGCAGCACACGCTCATAGGGGATATGCCGCAAATACTCGCCTGCATCGAACCCGTGATTCACGCTCGAGACGAACACATTATTCACATCCAACATCATCGACACATCGGCCTGCTCCACCACCTCCCGATAAAACTCCCACTCGGTCATCTCGGAGTTCCGAAAAGTCACATAGCTCGACAAGTTCTCCAAGGCCAGCGGCAGCTCCAAGTAATCCTGCGCAATCCGCGCCTTCTCCGCGATGAACCGCGCGTACTCCCGCGTGTACGGGACCGGCAGCAAGTCGTGGTATTGATGCGTGTGGGCGCGCGTCCAGCACAAGTGATCACTCAGCCACGGCGTCCCCGTCCGCGCACACAGCGCCTTCAACCGCGCCAGGTACTCAAAATCCAGCGCCTCCGCCGAGGCGATACTCAGCGACACCCCATGCTGGATCACCGGATACCGCTCCAGAATCCGATCCAGGTTTCTGAGTGGCATCCCCCCAGCCACCATGAAATTCTCAGAGATAATCTCGAAAAAATCCACAGCCGGCCACTGCTCGAAGATGTGGGCATAGTGCGGAATCCGCAACCCCACGCCCACCCCGAGATTCTGTGCTGTACATGCCGCCATTTCCGCTATGTTCCGTCAGGACCCTGATTAATTCATGCGAGTAGCCAGACCGCCAATCTACTGCCTGCGTAGAGCGCCTGCACGGCGAAACCCGGATCATTCACTGAAAGCGGAGAATGCTGCGCGGCGCTGTACTGTACGCGGCTTCATTGCTCACTTAAGGAGATCCTGCTTTGAAAAAGACGCTTCGCGACTTGGAGCTATCGAGTAAGCGCGTCATCATGCGCGCCGACTTTAATGTCCCACTGAAGAACGGGACCATTACGGACGACGCACGCATTTGCGGCGCGCTACCGAGCATTCAACACATTCTGGACCAAGGCGCATCACTCATCCTGATGAGCCACCTTGGCCGCCCAGCCGAAACCGGCTTCGAGGCCAAATTCAGCCTCAAGCCAGTCGCTGAGCGCCTGGCCGAACTTGTCGACGCCCCCGTCACACTCGCTGGCGATTGCATAGGTGACGACGTCGCCGCCCAGGCCGCCGCCCTCCAACCGGGCGAGATCCTGATCCTGGAGAACACTCGCTTCCATAAAGCAGAGCAAGCCAAGGCCGAAAAAGGCCTCGAAGGCGACGCCAAAGCAGCACGGAAAGCCGAGCTGGCAGCTGCCCAGGAAGCCATGGGCCGCGAGCTTGCAGCGCTAGCTGACGTCTATGTCAACGACGCCTTTGGCACAGCCCATCGCGCCCACGCCTCCACCTCCATCATTGCGAAGTTTGCAACAGAATCCGCCGTCGGCTTTCTCATCGAGAAAGAGCTCAAGTTCCTCGGGGACACCATCGAGAACGCCGAGAAACCCTTCGTCGCCATCATCGGCGGCGCCAAGATTTCTGGCAAGCTCGAAGTGCTCAAAAGTCTGATTGGCAAGGTCGACACCATTCTCATTGGTGGGGGCATGGCCTACACCTTCCAGAAGGCCCAGGGTCGCTCCATCGGTGGCTCCATCCATGAGGATGACCTCATGCCCACCAGCCTCGAAATCCTGGCAGAAGCCAAGGCCAAAGGTACCGAGATCCTGCTCCCGATTGATACCGTAATCGCAGACGACTTCAGTGTCGATGCCAACACCCAGATCACCGGCGGAGGCTACGACAAGCCTTGGGAAGGCCTGGACATCGGACCTGAAGCCACCAAGCACTTCTGCGCTGCCATCTCCGCAGCCAAGACCGTCATCTGGAACGGCCCCATGGGCTGCTTCGAAATGGAGCCATTTTCTCACGGCACCAACGCGGTCGCCCAGGCGCTCGCAGACTCAGACGCTATCAGCATCATCGGCGGCGGCGACTCAGCCGCTGCTGTTCGTCAAGCGGGGCTCGTCGACGCAATGAGCCACGTATCCACCGGAGGCGGTGCCTCCCTGGAATTCCTCGAAGGAAAAATCCTACCAGGCGTCGACGCCGTACAGGACGTATAAGGAGCGGAGCAAATGGCTCGCACACTCATCATCGCTGGCAACTGGAAGCTTAATCACACCGCTGCACAAGCGAAAGCAATGGTTGCCGAACTCAAAGATCTGGTCGCAGACGTCACCACCATCGACATGGTACTCTGCCCGACCTTTACCGTCATCAGCAGCGTCGCTGCCGCTGCCGCTGGCAGCAGCATCGCCGTCGGCGCCCAGAACATCCATTGGGCCGAATCCGGAGCCTTCACCGGCGAACTCAATGCCGAGATGCTCAAGGACGCAGGCGCGACCTACGCTATCATCGGGCACAGCGAACGCCGCCAGTACTTCGGCGAGACCGACCAGACCGTCAGCCAGCGCCTCCGCGCCACGCTCGACGGCGGCTTGAAGCCCATCGTCTGCATTGGCGAAACGCTCGAGCAGCGCGAAGCCGACGAGACCAATACCGTTCTTGCTACCCAGCTGGACGGTGGCCTCGCTGGCCTCAGCGCCGACGAAGTCGCAAATCTCGTCCTCGCCTATGAGCCCGTCTGGGCCATCGGCACCGGCAAGACTGCATCCCCCCAGCAGGCCCAAGACACTCACGCGTTCATTCGCAGCCATGTCGCAGCCAGCTTTGGCGACGCAGCAGCAGCTGGCGTCCGCATTCAATACGGCGGTTCAGTCAAGCCAGGCAATGCCGCCGAACTCATGGGCCAGCCGGATATCGACGGTGCGCTAGTAGGCGGTGCCAGTCTCAAGGCTGCTGACTTCAGCGAGATTCTGCATAACTCACAGACGTGAGTGACGCAATCGAAGTGATGGAAGCATCGGCTGCGGAACCGCAGTCGGCGTTTCAATCTGTCTATATCATCCCGCTCGAGGGCTGCTTTGCTGCGCACGCAGAAGATCAGCTTCGCGTGCGGTACGATGCTGAGAAGCGCTGCGCCGTACTCATCCGCCCCCAGGGGCGGGACCGGCGCTGGGATCTCATCAGCAACCGCGTGCTCATGCTCAAGCTCGAACACGAAGGTGCCGAGGCCCTGACTCTGTGCCTCGAGTTTGCCAACACCAAGCATACCGTGGAATTGCCGCCCACAGGCGGGACTGAGCTCAGCCTTCCCATAGAACTGCCACGCCGCAAGTCCCTGCCCATGCGGCTGGAACTGTCCTGGCAGATGATTCGTCCCGGCGAGCTGCGCATCACTGACCTTGCCTGCGCCAAGCCTCCGCAGGCGGTGGCCGACGCCGTATTAGACGCCTATGGCCTGCGCATCGACAACGAAGCCTCTGAGTCCATAAACGACGAAGCGATTGCGGAGTTTGCAAACGCCCCACTTCCTGAGCCACCGACCGGGCGTGGCCCATTTGGCAGTTGGGAAGAGGGGCCCGTCTTCGATCCACCCGGCACCTTTGCGCTCGACCGTGACCAAGATGGCCGCCCCTGGCTCGTCACCCCCGGCGGGTCCGGCATGCGTAGCTTCGGCTGCCATGGCGTCAGTGTCGAAGCAGCCGCCTTACCGCGCTCCGCAGATCTGAACATTATCGACGGCTTACCCGACCGCGAAAGCGCACTCGTGCAAGCATGGCGCGGCTTTGCCAAAAGCGAGCCCCATCTCCCCGAGATGTATCCCGCCCACCTCTACGGCGACTCCCGCGGTAAGTTTGTCAACCTCCACATTGCGAACCTCGCACGCGTCTGGGGCAGTGCGTGGCACGACCCGTGGTGCACCCAAACAGAAAGCCGCCTGCGCAGCCTAGGCTTCAACACCTTGGGCACCCGTTCCGACCTCGAGCTGGCCGAGCGCTGCGACATGCCTTACCTCCTCGAGGCCGACCGCGTCTGCGCCCGCAACTTCAAAGAACTCCTCGCCCGGCCCAAGCATCCCACCTTTCCGCTTCCCACCATCCCGGACGCCTTCAATAACGGCTTGCGTAAGCGAGTAAAAGGCTGGTTTCGGCCGCTTCGCGCCCTGCGTGCCGACCCCCACCTGCTCGGCTACATCGTCAACGCTGGCGTCCCTTGGCATCTGTTCCAGACCCCGTTCGCTATGCCAGGCGGCTGGCAAAGCCGACGGACCTTCATGGCCAAGCTCAAGAAGAAGTACGAGACCATCGAAGCCCTCAACGAAGCCTGGGGCAGCGATCACGCCAGCTGGAAGAAGATCTCAACCCTTCAGCAAGCTGCGCCGCCCGAGATAAGCGAAGCCGGCAAGGCCGACTGTAATGAGTTTCTTGCGGAGTTCGCAGATCGCTACTTCTCGATCGTCACCCGCGAGCTGCGCTTTGCCGACAGCCACCATCTCATCTGGGGCTGTCGCCTGCCATCGCTCGACCTCGCACCAGGTGTGCTGGACGCCATCGCTGCACACTGCGATATCGTCTCCGCCACCACGGCTGCGGACATCGCCAAGCCAGTCGCCGTGATGCCCGACGACAGCACTCCCATCACTGCGGAGTTCGCAACCGCCTGTTTGCGGAATCCGCAAGTAGTCGGCTTCTTCTGGCCTTCGTTCGTTGCCGAGCCAGCTTTGGCCGAGGAACAAACCAGCCAGGCACTGACCGAGATCACTGGTCGACTGCCAGCAGAAACCGTCGAGAGAATGCGCACCATCTCCACCGCGTTATACCAGGTCAGCGCCGAGGAATGACGCGCTGCGAGCTACTCGCTTGCCTGCTGGTCCTCACGCTGCCTTGCGCAGCGGCTGAGGCCCAGCTGGTAATCCGGGCCCGCGTGCTCGCCACCCTGCACGAAGCCGCGCTCTTCACCGCCGACGGCGTCGAGCGCACCGCAGAGCGCAAGAAACTCCTGCGCCGCCAACAGTCGCTACGCAGCTGGTTCGAATCCCATGGAAAGAGCCTGCGCCTCAGCGACTGTCGCACCGATGCCGACCGTGCCAACTACCGGGCCTTCCGCGGCGTCATGGCCACTGAGAAGTTTCTGCGGATGTCTGCCAAGGCCCGCGCTCGCTACATCGCCCGCGTCGATCGCCGGCTGGCCACCATGTGCGCGCGCTGGGCTGAGGCCTGGGCGCAATTCTCCCCGCATCGCCCACCGGCCGAGATGCCCAACATTGCCGTCCGCTATTTCGGCTTTGGCGCCTACACCACCACCGCCGCGATGTACTACCCCAAGAGTCAGACCGTGTATCTAAATCTCAATCACGCCCGCGACGATCCGGACGATCTGGTCGACTCGCTTGAGCACGAGCTCTGGCATCACTTCATCCCCCTGGTCACCGCCGACACCGTCGCCCAGAACATCTGGTTCGAAGGCTTTACCGAATTCTACAGCGAGCTCTGGGCCGAGCCCTTTCGCCGCGCCAGGGAAGAGGAGTCCACGCACTCGGTCGAGTATCCCGTCCAGACTGCCTACGTGACCCTCCGCTACCTCCAGAACCGAGAGCAGACCCATGCTATCGCCTTTGGTACCACGCCCATGCCAGATCTCCTCGCCGCCTCCCAAGCCAAGCTCGCGAAATTGAGCGAGATGCTCGGGAACTGGGGCTGGAAAGAAGACGATGGTGCCCCCGGCGTAGCACTAGACCGCTACATCCTCAACGGACGCTTCTCGGCCCCAGCGCTCAGCGACCTGTTCCGCAAAGATCGACAGCTACTCCTCGACCTCATCCAAGCCATCACCGTTTGCGAACTCCGCAACGCCCGTGAGGCTGGCTTCGACGATCGCTGGGCCCGAAAGCAAGACCTCCCTGAGCACCTCAAGCAGAATCTGATTGAGGTCTTCAAGTACGTCAAGAACCCGAGGCGTCAGCATGCCAACCGCTGATATTTTTTCCTTGAGCCCGGCCGCCTGGTGCCTCGTGATCGTGGCCGCAATTCTAGTCGGCATGGCCAAGGCAGGCATTGCGGGGCTGGGGATTTTAGTGGTCGCCATCATGGCGGACCTGTTTCCGGCCAAGATCTCCACCGGTATCCTGCTGCCCATGTTGATCATGGCAGATATCGGCGCCGTGCGTTACTACAATCGTCACGCAGATTGGAAGATGCTGTCGCGGATCATTCCAGCCTCCTTGGTCGGCGTGCTGATCGGTGCGTTTGTGCTAGATCAGCTGTCGAACCTTCAGTTGCGTCGCATCATCGGCGTCGTCACCCTGATCTTGCTGGCGCTGACCATTCTTCGCGACCGCGGTGTGATCTCCGACGACCGCTTTCCGAAAGGTACCGGAGTCTCGATCTGCGCGGGCATGGCCGTGGGCATCGTCACCATGCTGGCAAACGCAGCTGGCCCGCTCATGGCCGTTTACTTGCTCGCCATGGGCCTAAACAAAAAGAACGAATTCATCGGCACGATCGCCTGGTTCTTCCTGGTGCTCAACGTCTTCAAGGTCCCCTTCAGCATCTACCTCGACCTGATCACCGTCGAAAGTTTCGTCTTCAACCTCAAGTTACTTCCCGTCATCCTGGTCGGCGGCGTGATCGGCATTGCCATCGTCAAGCGTATCAAGCAGAAGCCGTATCTGATCTGGGTCTATTCGCTCACCGCAGTCGCCTGCATCAAGCTCCTGTTGTAGTCGTGGGGCTGGCGAGGAGTTCTAGCGGAGGTGTGTGGCCGCCCTACTCATTTCCTCAATAGCTCAGAATGCCGGTACTGAGGCTGTCGGGTTGCGAACTCCGCAAAACCAAGAGATCGCCCAGCGTGGGATGAATGATCTCGTAGTGCAGGCTGGCATAAGGGAGCCGCTAGCTGCGGGTGATCTCGAGGCCGGTGCCCGAGACCGAGAAGTCCACGAACCGTCCGCGATCGTTGGGCGGATCCTCTATCAGGGTACGGCGGATTCGAGCCGCGGCTTCGTGGTCTTTGGCAAACATGAGCAAGTAGCCACCGCCACCGGCTCCGAGCAGCTTGCAGGCCGCCAGGTAGTCGCTGACGCGGCGAATGATGTCTTGCACGCCCGGCGGGTTGGTCCCGCTGTCGAGCCGCTGGTTCAAATCCCAGCTGCGCGCCACTACCTCACACAATCCGTTCCAATTTGCCTGCTGGATGACATCGCAGGCAATATCAGCATTCAGTCCAATATCTTTCACCACGTCCAGCCGCGCTTTCGAGTTCAAGAAGAAGCCCCGCACGATCTCGTGTAAAATGTCCTTGGCGGTGCGAGTGATACCGGTGTAGTACAGCAACACCACGCGGTTGGCATGCGCCGAGTCGAACAGATACTCGGGAAGCCACTTGGTGACCGGAATCTGACGAAAGCCGGGCACCGTCTCGACAAACTTGATCGACCGCAGTAGCCCGCCAACCTGATCCTGCCAGCCACCGCCAGTGGTCAACATTTGCTCCAAAGCCAGGGTCCGTTGGACCAAATCATGATGGTCCCAGCCGAGCCCGCAAAGATCGCTCAGCGTCCCCAAAACCGTAGAGGCGAGAATGCTGCTGGTGCCAAGCCCGGAGCCTTTTGGCACTGCCGCCAGTAACGACAGCTCCAGGCCTCCACCAAATTCTCCCAGCTGCTGCTGCAAGCTGTCGAATTTGCACTCGCTGAAGGTGGGGTGAAAGCCGGCCAGCGCCAATGCCGCCTTGGGGATGGCGAAGGCACTTCCTACGCGGTTGTAAGCAGCAAGGCTGGCGTAGTCCGTGACCCGCTCTTCCACACCGAGGTCTATGGAGCGCAGCACGATTTCATTATGGTCGCTGACCCGCGCGAAGACTTGGATCGGTGGATGGCCGTTTAGATCTGCAGCGAGATTCACGACCCGACCTCCCTTCATCAGGCAATACGGCGGCGTGTCGGTCCAGCCGCCAGCCAGATCCAGCCGGATCGGGCTCCGCCCCCACACGATCTGGTCGTTCTTGACTGTAGGCATCGGCGCGGCGCGGCCCGCAGAAAGCGCATCCAGCACGGTCACACGCAACGTCGTAAAGGCGATCTCTTCCTCGCTCTTCCACGCTGCATCGTTGCGGATTCGTAACACTGCAGAGCGGAACATCGCGGCATTCACTTTGCGCATGGCCGTAGTCGTACGACGCTCTGGCAGCTCTTCCGGGAGTTCTGGAATCTCGAGTCCGGCCGCAGCGTAGTCTCGCGCTGTCGCATCGAGATCCAGCCGGTAAAACACGCTGCGCTCGTGATGGCGCGCCAGGATCGGGAGAGCGTCACGCCGAAATTGCGTGCGCTGCTCCTTCAGTCGCGTCAGGTTCGCCCGGTCTCCCAGCGCTTCTGCAGAGAGGCGTTCTGCCTGCTCCCATTGCGCCCGAAACTCTGGGCTGTCTGCCGGGTGCGTCGCGATCAGCCACTCGACGAACGGACCAGTCGCCTCTTCCTGCTGCAGCACCGGAAACAACGGCGCTTGCTGTAAATCTACGCCTGCCAGCCCAGCGGCCTGCAGGTCGATCCCACGGCGCTCGAACCAAACCTCCGCTGGGGCACCTTGCCACAGCGTGGACGGGCTGTCCACATCGCCGCGAAACGGGTCATCGATCCCATACGGGCGGATACAGATCGACGCTTCACCGATCGGCAACATATCGAGGCAACACCCGGGCGGAAGCGACACCTGCCAATCGTTCTTGGGGATGCCGGTCAGCACATGCGCGTGACTCAACTTCCAGCGCTGGCCAATGTGCGCATTCTCAATCCACAGCGCATGGTTCTCATCATTCAGACGATATTTCACGATCGCATTCTGAATAAACATATCTGGGTGAGATTTCCCCGGATTCATCGGCGTCAGGCGTTGATCCACGATCAGGTTCTGCAAGCGCTCCGAACTCTCGATCATCTCTCGGCTGGTGCCAAAATGGTAGAACTGCCCGGCAGGCAGCGCGTAGACCGCGCAGGTGAGGCCGGCGAGCGCCGGGTCAGGCTGCGTGGGTGAGGTGCCAAGTCCCAAGGCGAACTCATGGTACAGCTCGTAGTTGTTCGGCCGACCGCCGCTGAATTCCTGCGACTGTTCGTCCCAGCCACACTTCTCAGCCAGCGCCTTGGCGGCGCGTTCACTGAACAGCCACATGCCGGAATCGATCATAAACAGATTCCCGTCGCGAATCCCCTCACGAATCTCGTCCACCGACGGCTTCTGTAAGCAATACGCCAGTTCGGTCGGACGGCTTCGTGGGCAAAACTGCACGCCAAAATGTGTCGCCTCGTGCGGCTGCACCCACAGCCCGACGATCACGACATCAGCCTCAGGCAATGGCGGCAACGGCTCTTCGAACTGCACCAGTACATCGCCGCTGCACACGGCAAAGCGACTCATCTCAGGCGCGGCTTCAAAAATGCGCTCGTAGCCCTCCACCTGCAGATCCAGCAAGGTCTGGTCCAGGCGCTGGCCTACACTCCAGCGCCAGGCAGGCATCGGCAATTGGATCTTCCCCGGGGCCGCGTAGGCGGGTAGGCGTCTGCTTTGCCCGCCGCCGTGCACCATCAGCCGTTTGTCATCCTGGAGCCACTCGCCAAATGTCAGTTCGCGGGGTGAGGTCTGTCGCCAGGCTTCAATCAGCAGGTTTGCGGTCCCGCCGCCGGATCCAAGCTTCCCGCCTGGTGGATCGGCAGTTGCGAACCAGCTTGGGCGCGGCAATTCCATCAGTTCTTCAAACGAGGCGGCGCTGTTCGGCGGTAGGGAAACCAGATATTGCACAGGAACACTCTCGGGGGCTGTCAGGCGGGGCGGTACAATCTACGCAGTTACGCGCATGCGCCAATCTGCTGCTGAGAGTTGCCCGCCGCAACAATTGTCAGCCCAGTCATTAACTCATACCGCCGGGAGCATGGCGTCATCAAGTCACCAAGTCCTGCCCTTCGCACTTTGCGGGAGAGGTGCGTTCCCCTTTCGTGGTGCCCTCAAGCCGCCTGCAGCCGCTCTGAGACCTTCACACAGCCCAGCCCTAGACCGATGCCTGCCGCGTAGCAAACGAGGTCGCTCCAGACAAACCAGTGTCCCAGTACCAGCGCGCACAATTGATACTCGCGCAGCGCGTCCAGCCAGGGTGGGTGCCACAACTGCGTCAGTTCAATACACACCGCGATGCCGGCTGCCACGGCCGCGAGCCTGCCGAGCCCCCAGGTGTGCCGAAACCAACGCAAAGCGAGCACCAATGCCACGGCCCACAGCGTGTCCCCGCCATACGTGGCCACCGCGTCCGGCCAGATCCCGGGAAAGCTGCGCGTGCTGAGGCCCAGCAGAATGACTGGGCCCAAGAGGATCGCTGCGTGGGCTTGTTTTCGGTTCATCGTCGTCTGCGTCCAGCCGTAGGCTGTTGGACATTGGCTTTAATTCTTGGCTGGCTTTGTCCGGCGAATTCGGTCGATGGCACTGCGGACTCCGCGATGCTCGGCTGGCTCGAGGTCCTGGCCACCGTAGGCAACATTACAAAATGTCTGGGTGACCTGGGCGATGTCGCTGGCAGCGGGATGCTCCTGTTTCTGGAGGCGGCCGAGAAATTGGAATGGGGTTTCGGCTGGGGCGCGGCGGAGGCCCTGCTTGCGCAGGATGCGGAGCAGGTCTCCGTAGAAATGCTGGGCCTCGACCACGGGTTCCTTTCTGCGCCACAGGGGCAACCTCCAGCCCTCAAAACGCCTAAGCTGCCAGAGCATGTAAAGGGCGACGGAGATCAGGAGGATCCAGCGCAGAGGAACGCGGTCAAAGGCGACCGCTGATACAGCGACCGCGCTGCTGTAGAGAGAGCGAAGCGTCTCGTCCTGGTCTTCCCGGTCAAACTCCACGATTTTCGAGACCCAGATGTGTTGCATCCATTCGTAGAGAGACAGCGCCAGTTGTCGCTGCTCGCCAACGTCTGAGGTACCGAAGGGCGTGCCATCGACGATGTACCAGCGGCCGTCGTACCAAGCTTCGGTCCACGCGTGCGCGTGCTTCGCTCGTACGTTGTAGAAGTCACCGAACTGGTTCTTCTCTTTGGCGACGTAACCGATCGCGACCCGCGCCGGGATGCCCCGCATTCGCAGCAGAACTGCCATGGCAGAAGCGAATCGTTCGCAGTGCCCTTCTTTGGCGTTCAGGATCAGGTCATCCACGGGGGCCCCTCGGTTCAGATCCGGCGCTCCGAGGCGATAGGTGAAGTCGTTGCGAAAGGTCTGGGTGAGCATCTCGATCTGTGCAACTGGCTCGCGGTTGTCGCCCAAGACGTTCTCCAGCCAAGCGCGCAGCTCAGGGGAGGTTGTTGGCAATTCGAGGTGTCGTTTATGGTCGCGTTCCTGGAGGGGCTTGGGCTCG
>DMTJ01000595.1 GCA_003477185.1 Lentisphaeria bacterium | reverse complement strand
CGAGACCGGCGCCGGTCAGCACGGCGTCGCCACAGCCACCATGGCTGCACGCATGGGCTTCGACTGCACCATCTATATGGGGGCTGTCGACGTCGAACGCCAACGTCCCAACGTGTTCTGGATGGAACAGATGGGCGCCGAAGTCATCCCTGTCACCGACGGCACCGCCACCCTCAAAGACGCCATCAACGAGGCCTTTCGTGACTGGGCAAACTCCATGGATGAGACCCACTACGCGCTTGGCACAGCCTGCGGTCCCCACCCCTTCCCCCTCATGGTCTCCTACTTTCAGAGCATCACCGGCATCGAAGCGCGCGAGCAAATTCTGAAGCAAGCCGGCAAGCTCCCGGACCGCATCTTTGCCTGTGTCGGCGGCGGCTCCAATGCCATGGGCATCTTCAGTGGTTTCCTCAACGATGAAGCCGTAGAACTCGTCGGCATTGAAGCTGGCGGCGATGGCCTCGACACCGAGCGCCATGCCTCGCGCCTCACTGATTCTGGCAGCTCCACCGGCGTCGCGCAAGGCTACAAAACCTACTTCTTGCAGAACGACGAAGGCCAGATGCGCGAGACCCACTCCGTCGCCGCTGGCCTCGACTACATCGGCGTCAGCCCCATCCTCTCACACCTGCACGACGTCAACCGTGCCCGCTTTGAGGCCGCCACCGATTCCGAAGTCGTCGACGCCCTGCGCATGCTCATGCGTCATGAAGGCATCATCGCCGCGCTTGAAAGCGCCCACGCCGTCGCCGGAGCCCTCCGCGAAGCCGCAACCATGAAACCCGACGAAGTCATTCTCATCAACCTCTCCGGCCGGGGCGACAAAGACATCTTCACCATTGCCGATGCACTTGGCGACGAACGCTGGCAACAATTTCTCAAGGAGCGCGCGAACCAATGAATTCGCTCACCAAGACCATTCGGCAGCGTCTGGAAGACCGCAAGATTCTGCTCATGACTCACCTCATCGTCGGTTACCCGTCGCTAGATGTAAACCGGCGCATGCTCCAGATCATGGCAGAGCACGACGTGGACCTGATCGAGCTCCAATGCCCCTTCAGCGAGCCCATGGCTGACGGCCCCACCTTCGTCCACGCTAACGAAAAGGCCCTCGCCAACGGCGTCACCCTCCCAGTCTACCTCGACTTCTTCCAAGAAGCCGTCCAGACCAGTTCAGCCCCGTTGCTGATGATGGGCTACTACAACACAGCCTTTCGCCTCGGTCACGAAGCATTCTGTCAAAGCATTGCCGCAGTCGGCGGCCAGGGCTTCATTCTCCCCGACCTGCCGATCGACGAATACCATGGCCTGGAAAAGCTCGCTGCGGACTCCGCACTTTCCCCCATCCAGCTCGTCACGCCCACCAGCTCAGTGGAGCGACTCAACCAAATCGCAGAATTGGCCAGTGGTTTCGTCTACGCCGTCGCCCGCAAGGGCGTCACCGGTGCCCGCACCGAAGTCGCCGTCGACGACGGCCTCGACGACTTCCTCGCTCGCTGCCGTGCCGCCACCGACCTGCCCCTCGCGCTCGGCTTCGGACTGCGCGAGCCCGATGACCTGCGTCGCCTCCACGGCCGCGCGGACATCGCCATCGTCGGCTCGGCTCTGCTGAACAGCTGGGAACAGCACGGCGAAGCCGGTTTTCGTGAGCTAATCGCTGGACTAGCCGCAGCCCGCTACAGCTGATTCAGCCATGTATCTCGCCGCCCTAGACACCAGCGCCGCCCGTGGCTCCTTCGCCATCCTGCGCGAAGACGCCAGCGTAGTTGCGGCCGTCAACGAGCTAGAGACTGGCCGCCGCTCCGCCGGCCTCTTCTCCGCCGTCATGTCTTGCTGCGAGCAAGCCGGCTTCCACCCGAACGACATTCGGGCCTGGCGCGTCGGCATGGGGCCCGGCAGCTTCACCGGCATCCGGGCCGGCGCTGCACTCGTGCTCGGCATCGCCTATGGCAGCGGGGCCACCGTCCGGGGGGCACCCAGCGCCTCCGCCCTGCTGCAGGCCGCCGCTCTGCCTGCGCAGACCGACCGCGCCTTCGGCCTTTTCGACGGCCGTCGTGGCGAAACCCTCGTCTCCCCGTGCGTCCGCCAAGACACTGGCTGGGCCCTCGCCGAACCACCCTACGCCAAAAAGATCTCCGAGCTCGATCCCACCGCAACCTACGTCGTCCTCGAGCAGGACCCCATTGTCGCCGACGTGCAAGCAAGCGTAGGCGACTCTGCTATCATCGTCGACCATCTTGCCGTGCAGGCCTTCTGGGGCACCGATGCTCAGCGCCTCGACGGCGAAGACGAACTCGTCCCGCTCTACGTGCGCCCATCGGTCTTCGTCCGGCCCAAGACGCCGCGCTTCCAACGAGCCAGCGCGTGAACATCTGCATGACCCCGTTTGCCGAGCGCCAGTACCGCCCGGATTTCGGCGGCACCTGCCTCAAGCCCGAATGGGTTCAGGACATGATCCAGCGTGCGGAGTCCGCCACCGACATCCGGCCCGGCTACGCAGACTTCAACAAAATCATCGTTCTCGACAACCGGGACCAGCGCTATCCCCTGCGCTTGCGCGTCATTCCCCGCGCTGCGGCCATTGCCCAAAGCGCCACCTTTCACACCGCCTACGAGGCCCGTCGCCCCGAAGAGTTGCCCGTCCTCGCCGAGTGGGTCACCGGTGTCAATGGCGACGTCGCGCCATACGTCCACCTCATCGTCTACAGCCGCGCCCAACTCGAGCTTGAGGACGAGCCAGTCACCGCCGATTGGGGAATCGTCTCGATCAACGCCGGAGCTGCTGCAGCTGCCGAGCCCATGCGCCCCATCACCATGATGCGCAACGCCCTGGGCGTCGCCTTTGGCGGCAGCGGCCATGACATCGACGAAGCCGCCTACCGCGCGAGTGCGGCCTATTGGACCGATCATATCATGATTCGCGAGCCATGAAGCATGCCACCACCATTCTGATGCTGCTCTTTGCAGCCCTAGCAGTCTGGCAAACCCTCGAGATTTCCCACCTTCGCCAAGACCTGGCCGCCGCCCTCACGCTGCCCACGGCTTCCCCGGTATTGTCCCAGCCAGCGCCCTCCCGGCCCATCCCTCCCGCCAGAATTCCAGCCGAGGCCTCCGCGCTCGCCAGCAGTCCCCTCCCCATCCCGACTGCGCAGTCGGACGTTGCGAACTCCGCAAAACTCCCTGAGTTCTCGCTGCTCTTCGAGCTTCTCGAGCTCAGCCCCGCTGAAGCCGCGGCGACCACCGCAGCCCTGCACGCCCGCGGCCAAGGCACCCGCCAGCGCCCGTCTGGGGTCATCGATGCCCGCAACGGCCAAGCCAACCACGACGGGCTCAAAGCCGCACTCGGCGAGAAATACCCACTGTTCAAGCAGTACGAGCCGATGCTTCACGAGCTCGAGGTCGTGGCCCGCCTCCACCAGCAGCTGACCGAAATGGAACTTCCCCTCGACCGCCAGCAGTGGATCTCCCTCGCAGGCATCCTCCACGACATTGGCCTGCGTGGTACCACCGCCACTCTCCAGGAAGCCGCAGCAAACGTCCTCGATCCCAAGCAGCAGCAAGCTTTCAACGCCTGGCTGCGCGCCCGCGATTAGAACGACTGGGCGTATCGAATCCACAGAAGTTCCAAAAAGATCGACTCGTCCATCAGCATCGTCTCCCGCGCGCTGTCCTTGCTGCGCGCCAAAGACGGCAACAGCATCGCGGCCAGAATCGCGATGATCGTAATGACAACGAGAAATTCGATCAGCGTAAAGTGAGGGCGGGACTCAGGAGCCACGCGGGCGCGGCTCCTGAGTGGGGACCTAGATGAACTCGTTGATGAGGTTCTCGAGCATCTCCTGACGACCGCTGGCGATGGCTGGCTCGCCGTTCCCCAAGGCAAAGGCCTGAAGATCCTCGAAGCTGCACTGGCCTGCCTCAACCTTGGCGCCAATGCCAGCATTGAAGCTGCTGTAGCGGGCGGCGACGAAGTCGGCCAGACGGCCATCTTCGCGGATGGCGTGGGCGATCTTGAGGCCGCGGGCGAACGCGTCCATGCCGCCGATGTGGGCGTGCATCAGATCGAGCGGCTCGTGCGACTCGCGACGGCGCTTGGCGTCGAAGTTCAAGCCGCCGGTGGTGAAGCCGCCCATCTCGAGGACGGAGAGCATGATCTCGGACGTCAAGTAGATGTCTGTGGGAAACTGGTCGGTATCCCAGCCGATGAGTTCATCGCCGCGGTTGGCGTCGATGCTACCGAGCATGCCAGCATTGGCAGCCACGGTGAGCTCGTGCTGCATGGTGTGTCCCGCGAGGGTGGCATGGTTGGTCTCGATGTTCAGCTTGAAGTGATCCATGAGATCGTATTCGCGCAGAAAGTTGAGACAGGCCGCGGAGTCACTGTCGTACTGGTGGGTGGACGGTTCACGCGGCTTGGGCTCGATATAGAAGGGGCCGTCGAAGCCGATCTTCTTGGCGTGATCCACGGCCATGTGCAGGAAGGCACCGAGATGGTCGAGCTCGCGCTTCATGTTCGTATTGAGCAGCGTCGAGTAGCCTTCGCGACCGCCCCAAAAGGTGTAGCCGAGGCCGCCCAGTTCGTGAGTAGCTTCGAGGGCCTTCTTGACCTGAGCCCCAGCGTAGGCGTAGACGTTGGCGTCGGGAGACGTCGCGGCGCCCTGCGAATACCGGGGATGGCTGAACAGGCAGGCGGTACCCCAGAGCAGCTTCACGCCGGTCTCGGCTTGTTTCTCTTTGAGCTTGGCCACGACTTGGTCAAGGGCCGCGTTGGAGGCCGCGAGGTCGCCCAACTCGGGGGCGATGTCGCGGTCGTGAAAGCAGTAGTATTCAATGCCCATTTTGTCGAGGAACTCGAAGAAGACATCGACTCGTTTGAGGGCGTTGTCGACGGAGTCGCTGCCATCATCCCAGGGCATCTGAGCCGTGCCCGCGCCGAAGGGATCGGCGAGGCCGTTGCGCATCACGTGCCAGTACGCACCGGCAAAGCGCAAGTGCTCCTTCATGGACTTGCCGGCGACGAGTTCGGCTGCGTTGTAGTGCTTGAAGGCGAGCGGGTTCTTGGACGCGGCGCCCTCGAATTGAATCTTGTCGCAGTCGAAATATGCCATGGGGACCTCAGATGCTTTGCTGGTGGTATGTCAAAGCCTACGAATGTACTTAGTTTCTCAAAAGATAAAACCGCATATTGCGTGCATATTCTGTTGATTCGCGTCAAAGTTTTCTATGAGCTACCAGATCGCCATCGTCATGTCGGAAGTGTTTCTCCGGCGGCTCACGCCGTCGTTGACGCCGTTTGTGCGACGGGACGTTGACTACCGCATCGTCAGCATTCATCGCCCCACTGAGGAGTTGCATGAGTTGATCCGTGACATTGCGCCGGATGGGCTGATGACCGAATGGCTGCCGGGAAAGACGGACGCGCTATTGGCCATGGTGCGTGACATTCCCACAGTGATCGTGGATACGGACTACAGCTACCCGGGCGCGCTGAGCGTGGATGTGGACGATTTGGCCGTGGGCCGGGAAGCGGCCCATGCGTTTCGTCAGGCAGGGCTGCGTCACATGGCCTGCTTGGGCAACGGGCAGCCGTATTCGGAGCAGCGCATTCAGGGCTTTCGGCAGGCGGCTGACAGCGACTCTGCCGTCACCGTGCACAACGAGCGGGGCTTCGAGGACACGCGCTACAGTGAGTCCTTTCTGCGGCCCAGTGCGGCTTTGGGCCAGTGGCTGCGGGACTTGCCTAAGCCCATCGGTATCTTTGCGGTGCATGACCCACTGGGGCGCTATCTCTGTGGTGCCTGCCAGCAGTTGGGGCTGGGCGTGCCAGACGACGTGTCGGTGATTGGCGCCAATAACGACGAACTCGTCTGCGGTTTGACGCATCCCAAGCTCTCCAGCGTCGCAATTCCATGGAACGCCATCGGCGAGACCGCGGGCGCCTGCATGCAGGGCTTGATCACGGGCGAGTTGCGATTTCCGCAGAAACCGCGGCTGGTGCCACCCAGCGGCGTGGTCCTGCGCCATTCGGCAAATCACTTTTCCGTGGATGACCCGATGCTGCGCCGGGCGATGGCCTACTTTTCGGAGCGTCTGCAGGAGCCGATCAACGTGAGTATTCTATGCGACGACCTGCGGATTGCGCGGCGCAGTCTGGAGCGCAAATTCCAGGATCATTATCACTGCACGCCCTGGGAAATGCTCTGCCAACTGCGGGTGAATCACGCCAAGCGCCTACTGGCGGAGACCAGTCACTCGGTGGCGCGCGTGGCCGACTTATGCGGCTTCAACGATCCGGAGCAGTTCGCGGTGGTCTTTAAGCGTCTCACGAAGATGCCGCCCTCGCACTACCGTAGACGCCTGTATGCCAACTCGGTGCGTTCAGCCTCCTCCAGTCAGTAGGCCCGATTAGGGAGAAAAATTAACGAACGAGATTAGGGATCTCGAACTGATTGCTGGGCAGTTGCCCTGGGGAACGATTTCTGGTTGGTAGTGAGCCCGCCCCATCTTATAACCACGGACGACTGACAACGGACAATGCCCCAACCAAACATCATCCTTATTTTGTGCGCCGACCTGGGCTATCAGCGATAAAATCAACGGGCCCTAAAGTTATGACGTCCAGTGCCACACGTGCGCATGGTAATGTGCAGTAAACTGGTCGTGAAATTTTGAACGCCAACGGCCCCTCAGTAAGCCCTCTTATCGCCCCCCACAACACCGGAACACCGCATGAAGCTTTCCACCATCATTTTGCTCGTTTACTCGTTTGCAGCTCTTTCCCTTCTGGGCGAAGCCAACATCATCTGGATGGACAAGCCTGCTGGGGACTGGCAACAAGAATGCCTGCCCATCGGCAACGGCCGCATGGGCTGCATGATCTACGGTGGAATCGAGAAGGAACACATCCAGTTCAACGAAGACACCGTATGGATCGGTGACGAAGAAGACACCGGGTCGTACCAGGCATTCGGCGATCTCTACCTGGCAATCGGGGGCTCCCCA
>DMTJ01000161.1 GCA_003477185.1 Lentisphaeria bacterium | reverse complement strand
TCGAGCAATACTGGTTTGCTCTCAGCGATCACGCGTTTGCGGAGTTCGCAAACTGTGTCGTAGACTGCGCCTACGTCATTGCCGTCCACAATCAAGGCCTCCATCCCAAAGGCCGCCGCCCGGGTTGCGACATCCGCAACTGGCGAAAACAGCCGATGGGCGGATGACATCGCGTACTCGTTGTTCTCGCAGACATAGAGTACGGGAAGCTGCCATAGAGCAGCCAGGTTCAGGCTCTCATGGAAAATCCCCTCCCCTGTCGCGCCTTCGCCAAAGAAGACACAGCCTAGGCCGGGTTCGCCGGTGCGCTTCTTATGGAGCGCGACGCCGGTAGCGAGTGGGATTGTGCCAGCGGTAATGCCATGTGTGCCAAGAAAGCCGATTTCATTCACCGCCACATGCTGGCTACCTCCCCGCCCCTGCGAATAGCCCCGTTCATTGCCACAAATCTCAGCCATCAGCCGCAGCGGATCGCCGCCGCGCCCAATTAGATGCCCGTGCCCGCGATGATTGCTAAACACGGCATCGTCGTTGGTCAGGGCATGCCCGACACCAATCGAGCACGCCTCCTGGCCAATACAGAGATGTGTGGTGCCAGCAACTGCACCGCGCAGAAAAAGCGCGTCCAGTCGCAGCTCAAAGGCCCGCAGGAAAGACATGGCATGATATGCCAGCAACAACTCGTCAGTGGTCATGGACTTGGGGCGTTCCGATGGGCAGGGCGTCAGTCCAGAAATACACGGGCCAACTCGCCCAATAACGCCTGCTTCAACGAGACTCGAGTCTAAGTCGCACCGCGTTTGCGTGGGCCGTGAGCCCTTCTGACTCAGCCAACAGCTGGGCGGCTGGGGCAATCGCCCGAGATTCGGCCTCGCTCATCCCAAAAATGCTGATGATCTTGGTGAAATCTCGAGTGGAAAGCGGGCTGGCAAATCTGGCTGTACCCATGGTCGGCATCACGTGGGTGGGGCCAGCAGTGTAGTCTCCTAGAACCTCATACGCATGTTCGCCCAGAAATACTCCCCCGGCATTTGTGACCGTGCCCAGTAACTCCCAAGGATGATCTACGTGCAGGCAAAGGTGCTCGGGACCGTAGCCGTTGCTGAGGGCGACGCCTGCGGCTAAATCCGCGCAGATCACCGCACCACTCTGTTGGAGCGCCTCCTCGATAATCGCTTTGCGTGTTAGCGGCTCGAGCTGGCTCGCAATCTGAGTCTGTACAGCCTCCGCCAGATCGCGACTGGGAGTGACGAGGATGGCCGCACTTTGGGTGTCGTGCTCCGCCTGTGCAAGCAAATCTGCAGCGACCAGCACGGGGTCTGCATTGGCATCAGCGACGACCAAGGTCTCGGTAGGTCCAGGCAGCGAATCGATGTCCACCATTCCGAACACCTGGCGTTTGGCCGTGACTACAAAAATATTGCCCGGGCCTACGATCTTATCTACCGCAGTGATGGTCTCGGTTCCGTAGGCCAATGCGCCGACAGCCTGTGCTCCACCAACCGCGTATACCTCATCCACTTCGGCCACGTGTGCGGCGGCGAGGATCACCGGGGCAATTCCGTCGCGGCCCGCAGGAGTAGCAACGACAACCCTTTCGACTCCTGCGACGCGAGCTGTCACAGCTCCCATCAGCAGTGTACTTGGATAGGGAGCTGTTCCGCCGGGCGCGTACACGCCCACGCTCGACAGCGGTCGAATGAGCTGCCCTAGGGCGCCGCCGTGCTCTTCAAAATGCACCCATGAGCGCTCGCGCTGCCGCTCATGAAAGGCACGAATTCGATCGGCGGAGAAGTGCAGCGCGTCCCGCAGCGCCGGATCAATCGTCTCGTAGGCTTGCTTAATCTCGGCTGCGGAGATCACGAATGTTTCCGGCGCCGATCCGTCAATACGCTCAGTCCAGACCCGCAGCCCGGTATCGCCGTCATTGCGGACGGACTGCAGGATGCGGGCGACGGCTTCTTCCACGCCCAAGGGTTCTCCGAATACTCGTTGCAACCCGGCTGCAAGTGTCGGCGAGATTGCGCCATCGCCGATCGGTGCCCGGTGCAGAATTCCAGCCGATGCTTCGGCTGGCGTATAAATGGGAAATTGCATGCTGTACAACCTTAACTGTCACTGCGTTCACACGCTGAAGGCGGTCAGCGCGAAACGGTAGTATGCACGTACAAAAAAAAAACGCCACGTCCCAAAGAGACGTGGCGCGCAGTAGCGAGAGCTCTTACGAAAGGTAGAGCTTCTCGAAATGCTCCTGCTCCAGCGCACGACGCGCCAAAACCGCTTCGTCCAACTTGGAGTGAGCACCGCCCCAGAAATGCTTGCCATTCTTGACCAAGCATACGTACCATTTCTGGCGCTTCCGGTTCCAGCTGACGCCCTTTACGCCGGACGTATTGTTGGTCCCGACCCGGCGGTGAATTCCAATCTGCTGCGTAGTGCAAATCCGCAAATTCTCTTTGCGGTTATCCAGGAAGTTGTGATTCAGGTACGCGATCCTGGCTCCTTCCGGCGGATCCATCAAGTAGCGAGACAGAGTGACCAGCTTGCTGGTGGTTTTGTCATACGCCTGCACACAGAAACTTTTGAGATGCCAGTGCAAGTGCTCGAGTGTGGAAACGTCTTCGGTGTCGACCAGGGCGCGACCAGACACTTCCTGCTTGCGATTGCGCAGGATGATCTCGGAGGTGCCGTCCTGACGATCGATAATGTCGTTTGGATCGTATTTCGTGCGCGGCAGGATTTTTCCGTACTTGCGCAGTTGTGTGCGGCAGCGGTCGCAGTGAAGCTTGGACACCAGCGGGCGATCGCAGCCGGGGACGCTACACTTCAGGCCGCTCTCCATCCACTTCTTGCGATAGTCCTTCGTCCGCTGTTTGTAGCGGTCTGCGTTCTCGAGATAGTAGGAGTGCTTGCATTCCTTGCACTGGGAACTGCGTCCATACTTGCCTTTGGGCGTCCTGTAATACGCCTCAAGAGGTAGGCTCTGTTCGCACTTGGTGCATACTTTGTGGGCCGGATAGTCGCTCTCTGATATTTTGGTGCGTGGCATCGGTTGTCCGCCTTACCCTAAATTGTTCAACTTAACTCTCGGACAGTAGAGTGGCACAGTTCAAAATCAAGAGCATCTTCCCTTTTAATTGCTACGATTTTACGCAGTGGATTACACCTTAAGGCAACAAATTACCTTTTCTCTCATATCCCCCTGTCTTTTTTTTTGCAACTCCGCCAGATAGGTGGCATCTAGCTTAGCCTTGACGGTTCGCCGATCCGTGGCAAGTCGCTCGGCGGCAGCCACGTAGCTTCCGGACTCAAAATAGGCGCGAGTACAGTGCCGCGCAACAAATTGATCCAGCGTCAACTGGGCGTCTTCGATGACACGTTCATTGTTATCCCCAATTGGCACATAAGTGCCATGAATCAGTAAGCTCCTGATGCATTGCTCAAGTTCTCTGACATTCCCACTCCATCGGTAGGCTGTCCCCAGATGAGTGACAATCCACTCGACAAGCCACGGAGTTGCTTCAATGGCGATGTCCTCGCCAGCGTTATCTCTCGTGAGATGTTTCACCAACAGCCCCAACTGTGCCGGCTCGTCTTTTAGCTGTGCGTTTAAGGTCGGCGTGCGAATGCAGTCTGCGCAGAGCCGGTAGTAAAAGTCCGGACGCATCCGCCCTGCTTCGAACTCGGTATCCAGGCTCCTGTTGGTCGCGGTGATCAGTTTCCCGCTGAACTCCCGCTGCTGTGTTTCGCCGATTCTCTCAAAAGTTCGAGTTTGCAGGAGTCGCAGGAGCTTTACCTGGACAGCGGGGTCCAGCTCACCGATTTCGTCCAAAAATACCGAGCCTGTGGTACCGCAGGTTTCAAACCACCCGGTGTGATCGGACTCCGCGCCAGTAAACGCTCCCCGTCTAGCCCCGAACAGCTCCGACTCGATCAAATTCGGAGAAAGCGCGGACAGATTCACCGCATGGACCGCGGGGCTACCCACGAAGGCACGCTTTCGCGGCTCGTATGCGACATACTGAGACTTCCCGATCGCTCGCGCGACCAATTCCTTTCCGGTGCCGGAAGGGCCGGTGATCAAGGTCGCAAAGTCACGCATATGCCGGTAGAGACCGGCCCGATAGCGGCGCATGTCGTGACTAAAAACAGACTCCCAGATCGCCGCCCGCAGCGTAGCCATCGGCTGCGAGCTGCCAATCAGGAAGTAATGAGTGTAGTGAAAGGCGCGCCTGATTTGATAGAGGCACGCCAACAGATGCGCCGCGTCAGGGCGAGTCTCACGCAGGGACGGCGCCTGCAAGAAACGCGTGGCGTCTGCCGAGAAGTTATCGTAAAAGCTGACTTGTTGATCGCCGTTGTCGATCAACAGGTCCAAGTCGTGGACATATTTATGGTATAGGTGGAAAAAGACGATCGCCTCATAGCACTCACACTCTTCCGGCGAGGGCGTGACTTTGGCAATTGCTGCACGGGCAGGCTCGACCAACTCGGCGGTTCGCGAGATCACGCGTTCGAGCACTGGATTTTGGGCAGTGGCGTCGGGCCTCAGGTTCCAAGTGGCGATTGCCCTGCGGCCACTCGCCCCGGCAACCGCTGCCTCCAGCTCAATTCTCTGTTCTGTGAACGGGTTGCAGTAGGCGATACTTGCGATTGCCTGTGCATCGGCCCAATCGGCGCGAGGAAAGAGTCTACTCATCGGCCCGGACCACAACGATCACAATACCTTTCCTCGACTGCACGTGGAAATCTTCTCAAGGCCGGCTCCTTTTTAAAACAGACTCTGGGCCCCTCCAGTATATGCTCGTTGTCAGTCTTGGCAAGATCGCTGCTTGGTAGCATCTGGATTTTCGCCGTGGCAGCTAGTGTGGTGAATCACACGTTCGTGGGTAAATGCGAGAGCCTTTCGGCGCTCCACCGCAGTGGCGACACCTCGCCGATGTCTCAGCATCGCCCCCTGTCATCTGCGCACCAGAGCATCCACGATGGCTCTCGCATTTACCCACGAATTTATGATTCATCACACTAGTTGAGCTTGCGGGATCATCGTGTACAGTTCCCACATTGAGACTGCCAAGGAGAATGGATCCATGATATACCCAGCTCGGTTTATGCTGCTTGCCGCTTGCATTTCCGCCACCTTGATGACCGCGTGCCGCTCCAATGATTGGCCGTCCGCCGCCACAGATTGGGACGATCCGCCACTGCAGGCTACGCCCATCCTGCCGAGGACGGATGCAGTGGATACTGCACCGCTGAGCCCTGCAGAAGTGGCAGACAATCAAGGGTTGATGCACGATGCCCGCCACTTATATCTGCGAGCTGAACGAAAGTTTGAAGCGGGAAATCTGGATCACAGCGCCTCGCTTTATGTCGCTGCCAGCAACCGCTTACAGGAAATCTCAGACGATAACCCACTTGTTCAGCGCAGGCAGGCCTTGATCGCGGCAAAGCTTTCTCGCATTCCTTTACAGTGACGACGTGATCAAAAAGATTTGTCGCTTGATCGGCCAGCTGTTTGGCTGAAGAGGCTTATTTCTCTTCTGGCTCAATCTTTTCTTTTGCGGCTTCGTCGGCTGCCTCTTCGGGCCCAGATGTTTCTTCTGTGTTTTCGCCGTCTTCTTCCTCCGCAACGCCCTCGCTTTCAGCGTCGCGCGTTTCTCCCGCCTCCCAGATGCGATAGCGCACTTCGAATCCCTCAGGCCCATAAATCACGACGGGTAGCGCACTGTTATAGTTGAGAAA
>DMTJ01000513.1 GCA_003477185.1 Lentisphaeria bacterium | reverse complement strand
GAAACGGAAGCGAGCTCTGCTGAGGAGCAACTTGCCGAGGGATAGCCGGAGCGGTAACGACGCAATGTCGGCACCGTGGGGGAGTCGCCAGCCTCCCCCACTTTTCTCCCAAGGTGGCAACATTGAAGAGTTGCCGCCATGCCTTGAAAACCTTGGGGTTTGGGGTGACGGCCCATGGCGGCCGAAGGCCGCGGCCAGCACAAAGTGGTCATGCCGCTTCCTCAGCGTGAGATTGCCTCGGTGTCCGATAGTCTGGTGTGGAATGCGGGCGGGTGGTGTTGTAGCGCTCAAACCAGTCTGCAGGGCCTTTGCCCAATTCACGCGGTGTTGCGTAGGCCTTGAGGTAAACGTCTTCATATTTGACGCTGCGCCAGTGCCTCTTGATGCGGACATTGTCGATCCAACGTCCCTTTCCATCCATGCTGACAAGAATGCCGGCGTCTTTAACGCGCTTGATCCAGGCGGCGCTGGTGTACTGACCGCCTTGGTCGCTGTTCATGATCTGTGGGCACCTTCCGGTGGCTAGGGCCATTGTCAATGCATCCAGGCACAAGGTGGTTTCCATAGTGGCGGACACTGCCCAGCCTAAGGTTTCATGCACATGCATGCTATCCAGTAGCACCATGATCTTCTAGTCTTCGGCATTGGCTGTTGGCTCAACGCCCTGGAGGCGCTACTGTGATTGTGTCGGGAGCGTCTGATAAAAATTTCCTCGAATTGGGCTGCCAAAATGTGCCCCGAAATTCACTTGACCACTGGCTCCATTTGGCGGCACCACTTCTCGCGAGGTCTGGGCTGATGCCCAGTGGCAGAGAGCGGCGTTTTCCGAGCTCCTTGCCATATCCCTCGGAGATACTGGAGGCCGGCTCTTAGCGGGCGGGGACCCACAGGTCGAGGTGATGGACGGTAGCCGCGGGGAACTGCGCCGCGGGCAGGAGGCTGGAGAGTCTCGCCCAGTCGCCCGTGGCTGGCTTGTCACGATAGGCATAGCCCAACAAGGGGGTCCAGTTCGATCCGCCTTCGTTCAGGGTGTAGCCCGTGCCGTGCCGGCCATAGTAGTCGTATTGCGGATGCGACTCGGGGAGCCCAAAATTCAGGGGCTCTTGCTCGACGAAGATGTATGGATCCGTCGTGATCACTTCCTGGCCCGTATCGGTGTCTGCGATCAGAAACAAGGGCATGGTGCCTGCCACAGGCTTGCTGAACAGCTCGAAGGTGCGGTTTGTCCCGGTGATAGCGACGGGTACCGTAGGCGTGTCAGCCGCGGTGAACGTCCGATAGCCATAGTCGACTTCGTCAACGAGGGAATTGGCTTGCTCGATAGCGCGGTCCCGGCGGTTGACGACAAGATAACTGCGATACCAGATGCTGGTGCCCGGGGCCAGGTTGAACTTGGGAATGACCACGGCGACATCATAGTTCCGGAAGGAACTCTCCGGGCGCTCGGCCCAATCATCGGGCCACTGCGTGGCCATGTAGCGGTAGATAGATCCTTCCAGTTGCAGATGTGGCTTGCCGTCGCGCTGCTTCTGCAGTTCCTCAGCCAGGTGCTTGTCACGTCCAAAGACCAAGGCCAGGCTCGGGCTGTCTGGGGCTTCCGTCGCGCAGCTCAGATTCCAGCCACCGGTATCCCGCACCGGAATGGACGCCCCGCGTTCTGCCATTGTCTTTTCAATCCAGGCTCGGTCATTGGCCTTGCCATCCGGCGTGCTGAGATAGTGGAACGGAAGGCGTGTTCTGCGGGTACCGCCCCACGGGGCATTGAGCCAGGAAAAGGTGACGTCGTCCCGGGCGCTGAAGTTGTGGACGACATAGGTGATCTCGATGATACCATCGCCAATGTCTTTGGTCTGCACGTAGTAGAGCAACGGCGAACGATGCGTGGTTTTGAGCTGCGGAATGATGCCCCAATTCACGGTGCGATAGGTGCGGCCATCGGCCGGTCGGTCAGCGGCGAGCAAAGGACAGTAGAATGGAGACGGAATAGTGGTGCTGAAGCTGATCTTGGACATGGGCTGCCAGCCATGCTCCAGACTCGGAGCGTCGCGAAGCTCAAGGCTGCGCTTACCCGTGGCAGCGACTTTGTCGGTCACAAACGCGCTCTTTGGAGGGCCATTGATGTCCAGAATGGTGTAGGGCTCGTAATCAAGTTTCACCGGGTACTCGGTGAAGGTGTCCGTGACGCGTTTCACCTGCACGTTGTCGATGTTGACAATGCCGTCTGTGCCGGGGCTGGTGATACCAATGAAGTTAAACGGTGCGAACCCCGCAGCCGTAAAGGGGACGGTGGCGGTCGCGGGCGTCATGCCCTCTGCCCGAACGGTTACGTCTGCGCGTTCCTGGGTCTCTCGGTTCAGCATGAAAGCAAGCTCAATCGAATACCAGGTACCCGGCGTGACGGCACAGATCTTGCGGCCATTGAAGGTGATCCCCTTTCGGTCGGCATGGAGGGCACCAAAGTTGATGCCGAGTCTATTGCTGTCGCGCAGGATCAAGTCCATAGCTCCTGGTTTGTCCTTGTGGATCAAGATGTCACAGGACAGGGTGATGCGCCCTGAATCCACGACGGCTGGGATGTAGGCCCCGGAGTTGTGAATGAAGTAGGTCCGCTTATAGGGCGAGCTCTCGATCTTGTCGAGTGTTTCCTGACTCAGGTTCTGGTCCTCGGTCTGGATATCCATATAGGTGTGGTTGACAGCCACGAATTGCCAGATTTCATCATTCCACGGATTGCCGATTGACTGTGGGGGGATGCTTTCGCCAAAGGCCCCACGGAGTGAATAGAGCTGCCCGCCCTTTCCAATCCGCACCGTGTAGGAATTGTCCGTATCCTGGTTGTGCTTGATTTCCTGGTGGAAGACGACTTCCTCATCCAGATACTTGCCCCAGCTACTGCCGGTCTTGGTATAGGTGGAGGAAAGCTTGGTGGTTCCCTGTCGGTCAGGCGGGACTGTGACTGTGGATGCGGGGAATACGTCCAACAGCGTACGCTGTACCGTGGGAGGCGGTTCCAGAGATTCCACAGTGAGCGCAGCTGCACTGAACGGCTTTTCTTGCTGCTGCAGCGTTGGGGCGTCGATCTTCGGGTAGACGACGAGAAAGCTGTTCTCGTCGACGAGATTCACGAAGTAGTGACTCGCTTCTTCAGGCAAGGAAACGATCGCCTGGTTGTTGCCTTTAAGAGCCATGTCGGCGCGCAGCCACTCCTCTCGGCCACCGCCATCGACCCGGGTGTAGAACAGGTCTGCGTAGACCACCTTGGCCCCGCGATTCTCGTAGACTACGGTAAGGTTTCGACCGCTCTGCTGGTGCGAGAGAATTCTGGGCGCGGTCTCCTTTTCGGCCAATTCGCCCGGCCAGTCCGGGTTGTAGTAGCCGTAGCGGCCGTTCACCTCTGCGACCAGCTTAGCCCGCAGGGCTTCCAGTTCGTTTGCTTTCTCTGGCATCTCGGCAGCGAGGTTATGGGCCTCTTCTATGTCCGCTCGAACCTGCTTGCCGCCCTCTGTGCGATACAGGCGATACAGCTCCAACGGTCGTGGACCCGCGCCGCTGCTTCGACGCAACTTATAATCACCGACGCGGATGGCGGTGCTGTTCTCCATCTGTGGGAAGTGCCAGATCATGGTGTCGCGTACGGAGCCGTCTGCTTCGCGGATGAGCGTTGGGTCGGTGGCGTCGCCGGTCAGCAGCGTTGCCAGATCACAGCCATCGAAGATCGCGCTTTGCGGCTTGTCAGCGCCGATCAGCGACAGAATGGTGGGATAGAAATCGAGGCCGTTGACCATGACATCGGTCTGTACCCCAGCCGGGATGCCGGGACCGGTGATCACCAACGGCACGCGGATGCCACCCTCCTTGCTGGAGATCTTGCCGTTCGCAAGCGGTGCATTCTCCGTGAAGCGATGCTCGGGCAGATTCTCCATGCCGCCGTTGTCGGACGTGAAAATGATATAAGTGTTTTCGATCAGTTTGTGGCCGGGCCAGCGGGGATCATCGGTGGCTTCAAGGTAGCCGAAGACCTGGCCCATGTAGTAGTCGAGTTGCTCGACCATCGCGCAGTAGAACGGGTTGGATTGACCGCCCTGTCGCCAGGTGTCGCGGTGTTCCGGCTTCAACTCTACGCCCAACTTCTTGACGTACTTCTGTAGCAGTTGCTCGCTCTTCATCGAGATCGGGCCATGCACCAGCCAGGTCGCGTAGTAGAGGAAAAACGGCTGGTCCTTCTTCGCTTCCAGAAATTTCAGGGCTGCATCCTGCGGGATGTCGAAGGGAAAACCATTTTCATCGAGTCGGAACGGGTCATTGGCGGCGCGTGTCGCAAAGCCGGTAAGTCGATTGGGCATTCCGCCCTGGACGCCGCGATTCTGACAACTGGTGTCGAATCCGTGCTGCTCTGGTTCGGGGGCGAGATGCCACTTTCCGCTGTGCCCGGTCGCGTAGCCCTCGGCCCTCATTGCTTCGGCCAGCGTGGTTGCCGCCAGGGGCATGCGACCGCTGTTCCAGGGAGACGTCTGCCCGGTCGTTGGCCTCCGAAAATGCGGCGGTGCCACGCCACCAGAGACAGACGTCATGCCAATGCGCGCCGGATGCTGACCGGTCAGGATCGCGGCACGACTTGGCGCGCAGACGGGGGCTGGGGAGTAGGCCTGCCAGAACATGACGCCTTTCTTGGCCAGCGCATCGATGTTCGGCGTCTCCATCGGTGATGGCTCGTCGATGTCATAGCAGGTCACATCCTGCCAGCCCAGATCATCTGTCAGGAGCAGGACCACATTGGGCTTCTCGGGGCGCGGGGCGCTGGCGGATGCCGTGGCAGCCCAGCTCAGCAAGCTTACCATGGCCCAGATCAGTGGCTTCCACAACGGTCGGTTCATGGTCGGGCCGCTCGCTGTTTTGCTGCTTCGGGAGCGGGAGCAGGCGCTGCCGTCGCAGCCACTTCCTGCAGGATTACGTTGTCGATATAGAGACTGCCTGCAGCCTTGGCATGGGCGATAAATCCTACCCAGTTCACGGCTCCGACCTCGCCCTGCGTCGCAATGGTCTTCTCTGCGAGCATACTGCCTTTTGCATCCTGGATGGTCACCTGGAAGTGCTCTGACTGATTTAGGTCATAAGTGACCGAGAAGGTCCACCAGGCGCCGGGCTCAACCGTGCACAGCTGGGTTGTCTTTTTGCCACGCGCTGATATTGCCCCTGCACTATCGACGACAATCGGGGTGAACTTCTTCTTGTGATTCTTGGCGCGAAACTCAACCGTCAGCGGGGCCGGTTCTTTGGCATCCAGCATGATGTCAGCACTGCACGTCCATTTGTCGGTGCCGATAAACGGCGCAATGGCGGTGTTCACGGTCAGCAGGGGAAGCCAGGCGTGTTCAAAATCTGGCGAGTCCCTTAGCTTGAGGGACATCCCTGGACGGAAGCCCGGATCAGCTACGCACGAAATCCCGTCGCTGAAGGTGAATGCCGGGAATGCCGTATGCAGGTCACTGCCCGGTTGGTAGCCATCAAAATCTTCCTGTAACGCGGATTCATCAATGGTGGCCACGGCGCCGGCCGCGGTGAGGCTTTCCTGGGGGACCATCTCTACGAGCGAGGTCAGGTGATAGGTGTCGGTGGTAACCTTTTCGCCACTGTAGCCGACGGCTTCCACCGTCCGGCCCAAGGCATACTGGACATCGACATAGGCCCACAGCGGCTTGTCGACGCTTACCAGTGGAAGTTGAAATGTCCGCGTTCCTGCTTTCTTGATCGACTTTGCCAACCGCCAATACCTGTCCGCAGGCGGCTGGCCCGCGTCCTGTGTGTAGTACACGTTCAGCGACTGGATGATTTGGGATGGGTCGGAGGTCACGGAGGCGTGGGGCGTGTTGTCTGGGGTGTTCAGCGTGAGCTTGATTGTCGGCGTTTCAGCCATGGCAAAGCTGCCTTTCAGGACCTGGTCGAACCAAAGCCGCGTCCCCACCGAGTATTCACTGCGGTCCCCGTGGTTCTTGTTGGGCGAACTCACCACGCGCCAGTGCTTGGTCTTCAGCGCCTCAACGGACGCGGGAATGTCCTCGATATGGCTGTGAAAGTCATTACTGGGGCTCATGATGATGGTCGGACAGGTGATGCGCTCGAGGTATTTATCATCCGCCACCGCTGCCAGCGTCCTGCCATCCGTGGAACGATCACTGAGGCCGCCACAGGCTGGGGCGGCTGCCTTGATCCGAGAGTCTGCCCCTGCCGTCAGTACGGTCAGTTTCCCTCCCATCGACATCCCGTAGACCCCGATCCGCTCTGGGTCCACCTGCGCTTGCCGTTCCAGAAAGGTTATGGCACGCCTGGCCCCCATCGTCGCCAGAAACCAGCCGCTGTTGCGCGGCGACTTCACCGGATCCACGGTGCTTTCCCCAGGCGGATTCTGGACAAAGTTGTTGCCCTTGAACCGGCAGTGATGGTGATAGGCGTCAACTGCCCCCCAGTCCGTCGTCACCCGGTAGTCCGGGCTTTCCGTATTGCCGGTCCAGAACATTTCCTTTTCCTTGTTCGTGACCGTGTAGTTGGTGGAGATGATCCGACCGGCCCAAGCGATGGATATGGTGGCATAGCCGTTCTTGGCATCCTTCACGACAAAGGAGCTCTGCGCCGACTGTCCGCCACCGTGAATCTGGACCAGACCGGGCAGGTTCTCTGCGCCCTTCGGATAGCCGTAGACGGCCGCGAGCATCGCCTTTTTACCTTTGAAAACCCCGACGCGAAGCCGGATGACCTTCACAACCACGCCATCCTCTTCCCACTCTTTGAGCACCTCCACATCCAGGGGCTCTTTACGCGGGTCAAACCCGGTCCAGGCTTCTTCAACTGTCTTTGGGGCGATGCCATCTTTGAGTGGGGGCAAGGTGGCTTCGGCGCCTGCCAGAGAAGAGGCCATACTCAACACCAGTCCAATTGATAGAAACATGATCCTTGCATCGTACATCTTGTCTTCCTTTGTTTTTAGCCTAAAGAGAGAAAAGCGCCTGCGAGGCGATCCATCGTCGCCATTAGCTTTCCGTCCTACCCATTACCTGAGACGTCCAGAGAAGCAGCGGAGAGTTTAACCGTATCCACTTGACGCTTGTCGCTACTATTACCTTTCCTACCGTCTCAGATAACGCAGCTTTCGCATTTCTGCCGATGCTGCTCGTGGGGCTCTGCTCAGCCGAACGCTGCCGACACGATCGTCTGCGCTTCGTCTTGGATCTGCGTCAGATGCTCGGCCCCGCGGAAGCTCTCCGCGTAGATCTTGTAGATTGCCTCGGTCCCGGACGGGCGCGCGGCAAACCAGCCGTTCTCGGTCGTGACTTTCAGGCCACCGATGGCAGCGCCATTGCCGGGCGCGTGTGTAAGCTTGGCCGTGATCGGCTCCCCAGCCAACTCCGTAGCCGTGACCATCTCGGGCGAGAGGTCTTGCAACACCTCTTTCTGCTCCAGCGTGGCCGGGGCATCCATGCGCTCGTATACGGGGCTGCCAAATTTTGTCTCCAGCGTACGATAGTGCTCACCCGGGTCTTTCTCGGTCGTCGCCGTAATCTCTGCGGCCAGCAGAGCGAGAATGATGCCATCTTTGTCGGTGGTCCAGACCGTCCCGTCCTTGCGCAGGAAGCTTGCCCCAGCGCTTTCCTCGCCGCCAAATCCGTACGAGCCACCGGCCAGACCGTCGACGAACCATTTGAACCCGACCGGCACTTCTGACAAGGTGCGTCCCAAGTCCGCAGCCACGCGGTCAATCATGGAACTCGACACCAGGGTCTTGCCAATGGCTGCATCGGCACGCCAGCCGGAGCGATTCTGGAACAGATACGACACGGCCACCGCCAGGTAATGGTTTGGATTTAGCAGCCCCGTCGAGGGTGCCACAATGCCGTGGCGGTCGTAATCGGGGTCGTTGCCAAAGGCAACGTCGAACTGGTCCTTGAGACCAATCAGTGAGGCCATGGCCGCCGGCGAAGAGCAGTCCATCCGAATCTTGCCGTCTTTGTCCACGGTCATGAAGCCAAAGGTAGGATCGACGTACGGATTCACCACCTTCAAATCCAGCTTGTACATCTCAGCAATCGGCTCCCAATAGTGGATCCCAGCCCCGCCCATCGGGTCGACGCCGATCCGCAAGCCAGCTTGGGAAATGGCAGCCATGTCGACGACGTTGCCCAAGTCGGACACATAGGGAGTGATGAAATCGTGCAGCCGGGTGGTCGGGGCCCTCAGTGCCCGCTCATACGAAATTTGCTTGACTGCCTTCTTGCCATCACTGAGAATCTTATTGGCGCGATCTTGAATCCAGCCGGTGGCATCGCCTCCGGCTGGGCCGCCGGAACAGGGATTGTACTTAAAGCCGCCGTCGCCTGGCGGGTTGTGCGAGGGCGTGATCACCACGCCGTCAGCGCGGCCGGTCGTGCGACCCGCGTTGTACGCGAGTATCGCATGCGAGATTACTGGAGTGGGCGTATAGCCGCCGTTGGCCTGGATCACAACCTGCACGCCATTCGCCGCAAACACTTCCAGAGCGGTGGCCTGCGCGGGCTCTGAGAGGGCATGCGTATCCATGCCCATGTACAGCGGACCGGTTGTCTCTTGGGCAGCGCGGTACTCGCAGATCGCCTGACTCACGGCGAGGATGTGATCCTCGTTGAAGCTGTTTTTCAGCGAAGTCCCGCGATGTCCAGAGGTACCAAACGACACCTGCTGCGCTGGCTCGGTCACATCGGGTGCGTGCGTGTAATACGCCGAGACCAGGCGGGGAATATTCGGCAGTAATTCTTGGGGAGCGGGTTTACCAGCGAGCGGGTGCTGTGACATGGGAGCCTTCCAAGTAAGCAAGAGAAATTGAGTATGGTGCTATTTGATCATATCGTGAAGGGTCGCGGCGAAACTGCCAGTTCGACCGTGAGTACTGGACCACCGAACCGCTTGTCGAGAAGGCCTGGAAGCGGATGGCGTCTCGCGGTGATAACGGCCAATCTTCTCCCCCAGCACACTCGCCTCGTCCTTGTTGGCTTTCTTGCACCCAATCAGCAGAACCGGGATGCCGTTGCGCGACTCAGGCCCCCTGATACTTCTTAAAGTTCTCCGCCTGTTCGAAGATCTCCTTATACACTTCGTCCCGATCCACAGGCGGATACCCGTTCTCCGCGAGAAGGATGATGAGGTCCACTTTGAGCTCGGCCTTGATGTCGGCGCGGGCGCTCCAATCGGTGTATTTGGCCTTGTCTTCGACCACCGCCTTTACCTCCTTGGCGAGCTTGATCAGCTTGTCCTCGGGGTAGTCGAATTCGTATTTATCGGCGAGTGCTTTGAGGATGTCGTAAAAGGATTTTTCTTCTAGATCGATGCCTAGATCGTTGAATGAGCCCATCTCTGATTTGAGGTTTTCCACCATCGTGAAGAACTCATCAGTCAGATCGTTAACGCCTTCGGTCGTCCAGCTGTCCTTCTCATCGCGTTCGTTGTATTTACTAACTAGAGATTGGAACTGCTCGCTAAAGTCCACCCCCTTAGTCTTATTCACCTTCTTGAAGTCTTCGATGGCTTTTTTTAGGAGTTGCTGCAAGAGCTTGACCTTGGTGTTGGGCAGTTTGATCTTTTCGATTCGCGCCATGTAGTCGTCTTCGAAGATGTTGATTTCGGCTGCTCCATCTTCACCCATTTTGAAGATTTCCTCCACGCCATCGGCTTGCAGTGCCTCGGCAATCATCTCGCGCACTTTAGCATTCATCTGCGCGCTGTCGGGTGCTTCGCCCTTGGTCAGCTTGGCGACGATCGACCGCACCGCGAGGTAGAAATGGATGTGGTCACGTGCCTTGCCTTTCAGGATATCGCTACCGCTGCAGATGTCATAGGCTGCCTTGAGGCGTTTCACTAGAGCCATGAAGCGCTTCTCGATTTTGTCAGTCAGCTGCACAAATTCTGCAGCTTTATTGAGGCAATCCAACTGAGCCAGAGGGGAGCCGCTGAAGTAGGGAGCGCTGTCGAAGGTATGAAAGAGACGATTGAGTAGATCGAGGTGATCGCGCACTGTGATGATGGAGGCCTCGATCTCCTCGATGTTGGCGCTATCGGCCTTCGAGTATTGGGCAAGCGCCTGGTTCATCTGCTTCTTGATGCCGATGTAGTCGACGACGAGGCCCTTCTTCTTGTTCTCAAACTTCCGGTTCACCCGGGAGATGGTCTGGATCAGGTTGTGGCGCTGAACCGGCTTGTCGATGTAGATGGTATCGAGGAAGGGCACATCGAAGCCCGTCAGCCACATGTCCACTACGATGGCGATCTTGAAATTCGACTTCTCATTCTTGAACTGTCTGTCCAACTCCTTTCGGTAATCACTCGTGCCCAGCAAATCATACAAGTCCTCGCAGTCATCTTTGCCCCGGGTCATCACCATCTTGATGCGCTCCATTGGCTTGACTGTCCTGGCCTCCTCTTCGCTCAATTCAAACCCCTCGGCACA
>DMTJ01000605.1 GCA_003477185.1 Lentisphaeria bacterium | reverse complement strand
TGACTATTGTTAAAGATATCAAGAGCGCGAACCTGTGTATTGGCTCCGGCTATTGCGCTTCCCTCGTCGGTGGCTCGATGGTTCTGGATGACGCGGGCTTTCTTGTTCCGTCTAATGACAGCACAGCCTTGTCCGCAGAGGAGGAGGCGCTAGTGAAAACGTCTTGCCCTGGCATCAGAGGCGACAGCGTTTTCACCCAAACGGATGTTGAGCCAGGCGCTCGCTTCGACCAGATGTGGGGGCGGTATTTCTTTGCTTGTGTAGGCCACAGCACGGATCGGGATATCCGCCATCTTGGATCTTCTGGCGGCGGCCTTACCGGGATCAGCAACTGGCTGGTCGAGAGCGGACAGGTAGACGGTGTCCTTGTGACCGGATACGATCCCGATTATCCAATCGGCACTCGGTCCCGCATCACCGCCGATCTTGCAGAAATACGTCAGGGAGCCGGATCGAAATACTGCCCTGCGGCTCCGTTGGCCGGACTCTCGGATGTCAGGCGTGGCGAAGGGCAATATGCTGTCGTTGGCCGACCTTGCGACATCGCAACCCTGCGCCGCGCTATCAATGCCGGAGATCCCATAGGCAAGAACATCAAGTTTCTACTCTCGTTTTTCTGTGCCGGCACGCCGAGCGATACCGGAAACCTGCATCTGTTGACCCGGCTGGGCGTGGAAAAAAGCGAAGATGTGGTCCAGCTCCGGCACCGCGGCAATGGCTGGCCCGGCGACACCGTCGCCGAATTAGGCGACGGCACCGTGAAAACCTGCACCTACAATGAAAGCTGGGGTGGCGTTCTACGTAAGCATACGCATTCGCTGTGCAAGATCTGCGCGGACGGAATTGGTGAGCAGGCTGACATCGTTGCGGCCGATGCCTGGTACGGAGACGACGAGGGGTATCCAGTCTTTTCCGAGGCAGACGGTCGCAGCTTGATTATCGCGCGAACCACTGTCGGTCGCGACCTCTTGCGACATGCGATCGGCGCGGGAATACTTGCGGTCGACGACCTAGATGTCAGAGCCATCGACCAGATGCAGCCGGGACAACTTGCACGGCGGCGCCAATTGGGCGTCAGGATTTCGGCCTATCGATTGATGGGGCATCGTGTTCCGAAATATAGGCGCGCGGCACTGAAGCAATATTCACGCGGGCAATCGCTCGTCCGCAAGATTGTCATGTTCAGTGCAACTATTCGTAGGCTTCTCCGCGCAAGGCGGTAAGAATGCGGCCGGTCTAAGGACGGGCACCTGCGAAACGCATTTTTTTGAAGGAAAAAGTTTTGACACCCAGATTTGAGACCCGAAAACAGCGTATCGATCCGATTAGCCCGGCAATAGCAATCGAAGATTTGGCACATGAGCGTTGATCTAATCGTCGGAGGGGCATCGAAGGCGGGAACGACCGCACTTTACGACATGCTGCGACAGAGACCCGATTTTTTCCTGCCCAAGCGCAAAGAGTTGCATTATTTCAGCCGTCCCTTCTTCGAAGGAACCACTAATGGTCCAGGTGACGCAGCGGTCTTGGCCGAAATACCCGATACGCTGGACACTTATTTCGCTCATTTCGCGGACAAGCGGCCAGGACAGATCGCGGTGGATGTTTCGCCGTCCTACCTGTTCCATCATGCCTCGGCCGCTGCGATCGAACGCGAACTGCCTAGTGTGAAAATCGTATTCATCTTGCGTCGGCCAGAAGAAAAGGTTTTCTCGCAGTATACCCACCTCGTCGGCGAGGGCCGCGAGACAATGTCCTTCGAGGATGCGCTAGGCGCCGAGGCAAACCGAAAGGCTGCCGGATATTCGGACATTTGGCTTTATGCCGAAAGTGGTTATTACGCCGATGCAATCATGGCCTTTCAGGCGGCGCTTGGCCCAGGGCGGACGATGATTGTTTTGTTCGACGACTTTCGGCGTGACCCGGGTTCAGTACTTCGCGACATATGCCTTTTTGTCGGACTTGACGGAAGGCAAGAGTTCAGAACCGAGTTAGAGTCGAATGTGTCGGGCGCGCCTAGGTCTGTCCTGCTAGCCCGCTTGATTGGACCCAATGCGTTCACTAATTTGTTGCGCCGCATCCTGCCGTCGCAATTGGGCCGTATTGCGCGGCGTGCTTTGCGCGCAGCCAATTCGGCTGGTAAGCCGATCCTAAATCCAGAAACCCGCAACATGTTGAAGGGAATATACGCCGAAGACATTTCTCGGCTCGAAACACTTATAGGGCGCAAAACCGGCTGGCTGACCCCCAAAGAATGACTCGAGGTATTATATGAAGAAACTTCCCCAATATCTGTTCGACCTGGAACGCTTTGGTGCAAGCCCGGCAAAGATCCTTGCGCGCCTGAACGGCAGCGCGGCGAACGCCCCACGCATCCTTACGGTGACAATGCCGAAGAGTGGCACGAATCTGCTGCAACGTATCCTTGTTCTTCACCCAGCCTTGAGCCGTGCTTGGCTTCCGACGCTGGGCCGTCGCAACGCCAAGAAATGGAGTCGCCCGAGAGAATTTTTCTCGCCCATCAGCTCGGGCAAGATTGTCTCGTCTCATTTTGATTTCGATGAAGGCCTTGCCAGGTTGATGAGCGAAGATCTCGGCTACAAGATCTTGCTCATGGTCCGCGACCCGCGCGATGCGGTGATTTCGGACATTCATTATATTCTGACTTGGCCCGGCCACCCGCTGAAAGACCAGATTTCCGCCCTTCCCGATGACAAGGCACGCATGCTGGAGCTGATCGAAGGCCGCAACGGCGTCCGCAATATCCGAGACCAGATTCTGCGCTTTTCCGATTGGACAAAGTTCGCCCACACCATCCGATTCGAAGATGCGGTCGGCTCCGGCGGAGGCGGCTCGGACAGCGCGCAGCTTTCGGTGGTGAAGGACATTTTCGACTATATCGACCTGCCCTTGACCGAAGCGGACGCCAGGTCGATCGCCGCGAATGCCCGTTCGGGCAAGACCCAAACTTTCCGAACCGGGCGCATCCGCAACTGGGAAACGCTGTATGATCAGGATGTGAAGGATGCCTTCCGCGCGGTTGCGGGAGACCTATTGATCGAACTCGGCTATGAGACGGGCACCGAATGGTGAAACAGACAACCGCCCTTCCAGACGCCGTTGTCACGGTAGTCACCTATAATTCAGCGGCCGACATTGAGGTCTGCGTCCGCTCGTTGGCGGCTCATTTCCCGCTGCTGGCGGCGGGCCGCGCGCAAGTTCACGTCGTGGACAACGCGTCAACCGACAACACCCCAGCGATCATGCAACGGCTTTCCCAAGAATTCGGCTGGCTCACCGTGCACTTGCTCAGCAAGAATCTTGGCTTTGGGCCTGGAAACAACCTCGTGCTGAACTCCCTGGCAGCCAAGGCGTTTGTCTTGCTGAATGCCGATGCTTGGCTGGTCGCGGACAGTTTTTCGCCAGCACTCGAGCATCTTTCGAACAGTCCCAATACGGGGGTAATCGGCCTCCCGTTAGTTTACCCCGACGGCGCGCCGCAGACCTATGCCTTTCTTCCCTCGGCCTGGCATCGATGGCTTATGTTGCTGCTGGGGTTTCGGGACATCGCCAAGACATTGATGGAATTTGCCCCGATCAAAGCCCTGATGCAATGCATACCGTTCTCGCGCAATTTTTTGACTAACCACGGCAAGCCACCACTTGATCTCGACGATTCCCGCTCACTAGCCACAGCGGCAACCGGAGAAGTGAACTCTGTCGATTGGGTTGCCGGCGCTGCGATGGTGCTTTCACCTGATTTTCTGCATCAGTCCGGCGGGTTCGACCCAAAGATCTTTCTTTATGGTGAAGACGAAGACCTTTGCATACAAGCGAAAAACCTAGGCTTTCGGGTCGAAACGCTCCAGACCACGCCAATCGTGCACAAGCTGGGCTGGGGCAGTGGCGCGGGCTTCCAGCCCCGCGTGGCGTACATGAAATACAATTCCCTGCGCTATTTCATCGCTAAGAACGTCAAGACCCAGTTCAACCGCGCCGTCATGAGTGCGCTGCTGCCCTTCTATGTCTATGGCCGAAACCTTGGCCATTTCTTTCGTGGTGACAACTAAAATGAAAAAATTCGATGAAATCGCCGCGCAGTTGATTGTCAAGCAGACGCTATGCGATGATGCGGCACAGGTCGAAGACCTTATCGAAACCATCACAACTCGGCACGAGGGCATTCGGGTCCTGTCGTTCGTCAACGCTCATGCGGTGATGCGCTCGACAAGAGAACCGGACTTTTTCAACGACTTGATGCAGTCGCACCAGCTGCTTCGCGATGGTACGGGAATGGCAATGATCATGCAGCGGGCCGGAGCTAAACCGGGTCTCAACCTCAATGGAACTGACTTCATTCCGTGCCTACTCCAGCAAGTCCCAAGAAGTTGGAAACTGGCACTTATAGGCACACAAGATCCTAATTTGAGTCTAGCCGCTCAACGGCTGCGCGCAATGGCGTTCGAGCATATCTCAACGCTGAATGGGTTCCATCCTGAAGAAATGTATGTCGAACATGTTCGCCGCGAAAACCCTGATTTGGTCGTGTTAGCCATGGGAATGCCGAAACAGGAACGCGTCGCGCGGCACCTGGCTCAGGATAGTCAGATTGCCACGCGTAGCACGCTTATCGTCAACGGCGGCGCTATCCTTGATTTCCTATCTGGAGGCGCATCGCGCGCACCGTATTGTATGCGTCGATGGGGCATTGAATGGCTCTACCGGCTCCTGCGTGAGCCGCGGCGGATGTATCCACGATTTCGCGACAGCGTGGCCTTTGCTATGCTGTCGCAATTTCACTCCAAGAGGATACGTACCAGGCTTTCGCAACAAACAAAGGCAAAGAATCCGTGACCGAGATTTTTCGAACCGCGCTGCCTGATGTAATTAGGATCCTCCCTAGTCGATTTGGGGATCACCGAGGGTTCTTTTCCGAAACCTACAGCCAGCTGGCCTATGCCAATCTGGGGATTGAGGCTGTTTTCGTGCAGGACAATCACTCGCTGTCTGCGGCTGTGGGCACGGTTCGGGGGCTGCATTTTCAGGTGCCTCCCCACGCGCAGGCCAAACTGGTGCGCTGCGGGAGGGGGGCCATTTTTGATGTGGCGGTCGATATTCGGCGTGGCAGCCCGACGTACGGGCGCTGGGCGGGCTTTACCCTTAGTGCCGAGAATGGTGCGCAGCTGTATATCCCGGTGGGGTTTGCTCATGGCTTTGCCACGCTCGAGCCGGACAGCGAGATTATTTACAAATGTAGCGATTATTACGCGCCGGAAACCGAGGGCGCGCTGCGCTGGGATGACTCGGATATTGGCATCGCATGGCCCCTCACCGCCGCGCCGGTGCTTAGCGAGAAAGACGCCAGCGCTCCGCTGCTGGCCGATTTTAACAGCCCATGCACCTTTGAGGAATAAGAGATGAAGCTACTGGTCACAGGCGGGGCGGGGTTTATCGGCTCGGCCGTGGTGCGGCTGGCGGTGCAGCGTGGGCATCAAGTGGTGAACCTTGATGCGCTGACCTATGCCGCCAATCTAGCCAATGTGGCGCCGGTGGCGGACAGCCCGTCTTACGCCTTTGTAGAGGTCGATATTCGCGACCACGCGGCGCTGGATGCGGCCTTTGCCAGGCACCAGCCCGATATCGCGCTGCATCTGGCGGCACAATCCCATGTCGACCGCTCGATCGACGGACCTACCGATTTTATCGATACCAATATCACGGGCACGTTCAATATGCTAGAAGCCGCGCGCAAGTATTGGCAGGCAAATGGTCGGCCGGATGGGTTTCGCTTTCATCATGTCTCAACGGACGAGGTGTTTGGCTCGCTCCCCGCAGACCGCGCTGTGCGGTTCACCGAGGCCACGGCGTACGACCCGCGCAACCCCTATTCCGCCTCGAAAGCTGCGTCAGACCATCTGGTGCGCGCCTGGTTTGAGACTTACGGTCTGCCCGTGGTGCTGAGCAATTGTTCCAACAATTACGGGCCTTACCACTTTCCAGAAAAGCTGATCCCGTTGGTTATTCTAAACGCGCTGGCCGGGCAGGCGGTGCCGATTTATGGCGATGGCAGCAATATCCGCGATTGGCTTTACGTCGAAGATCACGCCGAAGCGCTGCTCTTGGTGGCCACCAAGGGGGCGCTGGGGCGCAGTTATAACATCGGCGGCGAGAACGAGCGCACAAACCTGCAGTTGGTACGCACCATCTGCGGCATTCTTGACCGCTTGCGCTCGCGCGATACCGGCACATACGCCGATCTGATCACCTTTGTCACCGACCGCCCCGGCCATGACGCGCGCTATGCGATCAACCCCAGCCGCATCCGTGACGAATTGGGGTGGCGCCCCTCGGTCACAGTTGAAGAGGGACTGGAGCGTACCGTAAGCTGGTACCTTGAAAACGAGGACTGGTGGTCCCCGCTGCTGGCACGCAATGGCGTGGGAAAGCGGCTGGGGACGGACAAGAAAGTCGGACAGTGACAGACATTCTGGTTTTTGGCCACAGTGGCCAAGTGGCGAAAGAGATTCAGGCATTGGGCGATGTTGTTACGCTGGGACGCGTTGACGTGGATCTATCTGATCCCGCCGCCTGCGCTGCCGCCATTAACGCCTACCTACCACGCGCGGTGATCAACGCTGCTGCCTACACGGCCGTGGACCGCGCC
>DMTJ01000543.1 GCA_003477185.1 Lentisphaeria bacterium | reverse complement strand
AGCAAGAGCAGAACCACGAGGAAGAAGCCCACCGAGCCCCAGAGCTCACGGTCCTGGCGGTAGGCGCGGACGCTGGTTTGCTCGGGCACCAGTTCGGGGATGCGCTCAAACTCGGCGAATGGCAGGTAGGTGTCGCTGGCGTCGACGAGGGCATTGCGGTTAAGAGCAAGCTGTTCGAACTCAGCGCGCGTGTCTTCGCGGACGTCCACTTGGACCGCCGCCGAGATGTCTTCATCGGGAATGCCCAGCACCGAGGGACGGAGGGTGTAGGTGCCGATGGGCAAGCCTTCGAGGCGAGCCTGGTACTCATTCGAGACATCCGAAAGGGGGCTGAACGCCGCGGACCGGACCGGCGTGCCGTCGCTGTCGTAGGCCATGACCGAGGCTGTGGCGCCGGTCAGCCCCGCTTTGTGGGTGTCGAACAGGCGGGCTCGGACGATGATGGTTTCGCCGGGTGTGATCGAGGTGTGGGAGGTGCTCAAGCGCACGTAGGTGCCGCCAGCGCTGGTTTGGGCGCGGGTGCCTGAGAAGAGGAGCTGATTCCAGATGCGGCGATGGTGCTGGGGACCCGCGCGGACGCGCCAGCGCCAAAACTCGTCGCTGCCGACATACAGAATTTGGCCGAGTCCGACGTTGGCTCTGGCTAGCAATGGCGGCCCGCTCTCGGTGGCAACCAACGTGTCCGCATTGATGGCGGTCTGGGTGTCGGCCCGGAGCCAGGAAAGGCCTGGGAGTTGCTCCCAGAGTTCGCGTGAGTCGCTTGCGGACTCCGCAAGTTGGACGAGACCGTCCGCCGCTTCCAGGCTGACATAGGTCGAATAGACTGGCCGGTTTCGGTGCTGAGCGGCTGTGCCGCTGTTGACGGCTGGGCGTACGGGAAGCAGCCGCCCGAGCGGGGTGAGCTGCCACGCCGCGGGCATGTGTCGCGGGCCAGCCAGGGCGACGAGGGTTCCTCCTTGATCGACCACGAAGCTGCGGATGTTCTGGATGTTGGCGGCGGACAGCGCTCGCGGGTCGACGTCTCCGAGAATCAGCAAGTCGTACTGGTCCAGATTGAGCGGCCGGTCTTCTGAGTCGCGGGAGCGCACGTCGAGGTAGCGGGCCTCATAGTCGATGCGGCGGTCTTCAGACATGAACTGCTCGAGAAAACGCGCTTCCCAGCGCGGAAATCCCTCGAGCAGCAGGACGCGCATGGAATCGCCAAGTACGTCAAGGGTGAGTTCGGCTCGATTGTTCTCGGGGATGGATTCACCGTCGAGCACTTCGGCATGCAACGCGTAGCGATAGCGGCCAGGCAGGTCTTCGCGCAGATGAAAGGTGACGACTCTGGTGTCAGGGCCAGGGGCGAGATCGAGGGTGCGATCGAGCTTGCCATTCCGGGTCAGTGAGAGTTTCAGCCACTGGTCGGCGAACCCGTGCCGGGAGACATCTGCTTGAAGCAATAGCGAATTTCCGGCAAAGACGGAGCGCGGTGCCTGCAGTCGATGGACCCGCACGTCCTGCGGCGGGCTGTCCCGGGCAGCGCCTACGGTGATCAGCAGCGTGCCGGCAGAGTCCAATCTGGGGCGAAGTTCTTGCAGCGTCAGGCCGCCGGTGACATTTCCGTCCGAGATAAGCACGACCGCGGCCACTGGGCGATCCTCGAGGATGTCGAGGACATCTGCGATTACGCTGCCCTGGCGGCTTGCGTGCTGACGGGAACTGGGCAGATCGAGGGGGAGGATGGGAGAGACCGGTTCGGCAAGCGAGAATACGCTGACTTTGCCGCGCTTATTCAGGCGATGCAGGAGCGAGGTCTCGCCGCCTTCGAGCAGAAGGTCGCAGAGCTCGCGTCTTGTTTTGGTGTGTAACGCGGCCAGAACCTGCTTTACCTGGTCGTGGGCCAGGACGCTGGATATCGCTGCCTGGCGGTACGCTTGCAGGCCGGTCGCAAGCTGGCCAAATTGGGCAGTCAGATCTGGGGCGGGCGCATCTGGGACAGCGGCCTTGAATAGGGCGATTTGAATGCGCTTGAGTGTGGTTTGCCACGGGCGGTAGGCAGCGTTGGCTTCCGGCTGATCCGGCTGGACATAGGCCAATGCGCCAGGGGAGGGGACGGCTTGCTCGAAGACGTCGAGTTGCTCCCCAAGCCGCTGCAGGTCGAAGCTGTCTACCTGCGCGAGGAGACGGGCTGCCTCAAGCGCTTCTTCCGCGCGCTCAAAAGTGGCGATGAGATCATGGGTCTTTAACTGGCCTAGGGCATTTGCCGTCTCAAGTAGCTCTTCATCTGTCCAGGCATCTACGCAGTTCATGGACTTACTTGTGTCCATGATAACTGCAATATGGGCTTCCTCCCGGACTTCCTGTACCCGGCTCATGACGGGCTCCATAAGTGCGAGCACGAGCAAGACCAAAACGCTACCGCGCAGTACCGGGAGAATGCGCTTCCAAGGAGCGGGGAGCTGGTAACGCGCGTAGACAGCGATGGTAAATGCACCGGTCAACAGCAGCAGCAACCCGATTACGAGCAGCGGGAGCCCAGTGGCGAAGCGAAAAGTCATGATGAGTGCCTCTCGCCGAGGATCAACTCTGTGCAGAGCAGGAGCAGGGCGCAGATCAGGAACAACTGCCACCAGTCCTGCACCTCTTCCTCCTCAGCGACGGCGTCCCGCAGCGCCTGTGGGGCGGCCATGACGGCGGCATCTAGCTGGCTGGAGACATGCCCCCAGCGTTTGCTGGGCAGCACGGTGAAGTCTGACTCGCCGGTGGCCAGTCTCGCCGCGAACGCGCGCTCGGGCAGCGACGGGTCCGTGGGGCGCACCCAATAGGCACCCGGATCAGTCGTATCCCGATGCGTGAGGTGCCAACCGTCTACATCCTGCACCAGTTTCGTATCGTAGTGGGTATCGGGTGTCTGCACGCGAACGCTGGCCGACTTGGGCGCTGTCTGCAATTGGGCTAAATAGGTGAAGGATCGGCCTTGGTCCACATTCAACGGTGGCTGCTCGCTACTGCCGAGGTCCAGGATGAGCGTGTGCAACAGCGGGACAAAGGCGGCTGTGAGCGGGAGGTTGGACCACTCGGCGGACAGCGGAGTCAGGATCGTGACGGTGGAGCCATGCCCATAGCGTTGGTAGGAAATAAGCGGGCGATCGGCGATCTCGGCCAGTCGCTGCGAGGTCTCCGCCTCCTCCCCGCCGCGACAGCGCCGAACCTCAACGGTACGCAAGGCTTCTGGCGGCATCTGCGCCCGCCGCCAGATCGGTGATTCCACCAATGCCGGTGTGGCCTGTTGTGGGATCGTGTACTCCTCAGTGGGGTGAATCGCAATGAGGCCCTCACCGCCTTTGTAGAGGCGAGCCAGGCCAGCAGGACTGCTCTCAGGGCCACAAGCCACGAGCAGGCCATTTCCTTGCTGCACGAACTGCTCGAGGGCGAAGACCGTATACTGCCGGAGGGACGGGACATCTGTGAACACTAGAACGTGGGCATGTTGTAGAATCGTGGTCAGGTTCTGCTCGAACTCGGCGAAATCGATATTGCTGATGGTAAAGATTCGCTCGTCGTCGTCTGCTGCTCGGAGTGCCTCGTGGACAAAGGCAGCTTCGGGCAGGTTGCGATTGCGATTGACCACGACCACCGGTACGGTCTCTTCCACTTTCAGAGCCAGGTGCGCGGTATTGTCCGCAGTAAAGCGATCGCCCTCAATCTTTACCGAGCAGACCTTCGGGCCCGGAGCCGCGAATGTTACCGGAAATGAGAGCGTGTTATCCCCCGGCCAAAACTCCAGGTTCTGTAATTCTGCAGGCTGACCAGTGACCGAGAATGTGGCTGTCCCGCGGACGACCGACGAGGAGGGATTGGTGACGATGGCCTCGAACCGTTCCGGGAGGGCGGGATGAGAGATAGGGCCGCGGCGTTGTAGGCTGTGCACGTACAGGTTTGGCGCGGCAGAGAGCGCCTTGCTGAATAATATATAGTGAGCAGGCTGCACTGGAAGCGTGGCTCGCTGCCGCCGAAGCTGCTGCCAACGGGCATCGTCCTGTGGCCAGTTCACCGCCTGCTGGTCGGTCAGAATAACCACGCGTCGCCGGGAATGCTTGGAGGCTTGGAGGACCAGGTAGGCCTGCGAGATTGCCGCAGGTAGCTCGCCTGAGTCGTAGCTGGGCTTGGCCGCCTTCAGCGCGCGTCGCAGCGCCTCGCGGTCATAGGTAGGCTCGTCGAACAAAACGCGCGGTGTGGTGCCAGCAAGCACGATGGACATATCATCGGCGGACGCCATCTGGGCGATCATGATCAACGCCGCTGCTTGCGCCTGACTAAACGGCGTCGTCCCACTCGCGTTCTCTTGCAACATGGAAAAGGAGGTGTCCAGCACCAACACCCAGCTGACAGGCCGTGGCCCAAGCTGGCCGCCAGAACGGCTCACCGGACGTGCGGCCGCCAGGGCCAGCAGGGCCACGATGGCCATGCGGACCAAGAGCAGCAGCAAGGCGTGGAGGCGGAGCGACCGCGCTCGAAGGCGTAAAGAAGACTCGACAAACATCATGCCGCCAAACGGCACCACCTGATGGCGAGCGCGGTTGAACAGATGGATGAGCACGGGCACGAGCATGCCCAGCAGTGCCCAAAGCATGTTTGGCTCCAAGAACCTCATCGGCGCAAGCGTGCGGACAAATACTGGGCCATCTGGCGCTGAAACGGCTCGTCCGTAAACATTTGGACAAAGTCGATGTGCAGCCGGTGACATGCTTCGCGAAGATGGCTGTTATGGGCCTCGAACTGCTCAATGTAGGATCGGCGCAGGCGAACTGGATCCGCAAGCGAGGCCTCGCCTGTCTCACGCGATTGAAACTGCGTGACCCCGGCAAATGAAAAGGTGGCCTCTTGCCGATCCAGAATCTGGAACAGAATGACCTCGTGCTTGCGCTGCGAAAAATGGGTGAGCCCGCGGATGATTGCCTCGGCATCGTCGAATAAGTCCGAGACGATCACGATTAGCGCGCGGCGCGTGAGCCGATGCGAGAGCTGCTCAAAGACGTCTCCCAGAGCAGCCCGGCCCTGGGTGCCGACAGGTGCTTGGCATTGTTTGAGTCGATCAAGAATCGCCATCAGGTGCTTGCGCGTCGCTGCCGGCGGCAGGAAGGTCTGCTCGCCGCTGTCGAAGGACATAAAGCCCACTGCGTCCTGTTGTCGGTTCAGCAGATAGGCGAACACTCCACAGACGTAGCGCCCGTACTCGATCTTCGCGACTGAGCCGCTGGCATAGCCCATTGACCCCGTGCAGTCCAGAGCCAGGCAGGCCCGCAGCGAGGTGTCCTCCTCGTACTGCTTCACATACAGGCGATCCAGTTTGCCCACCAGCCGCCAATCCACATGCTTGGGGTCATCGCCGGGTGAATAGGGGCGATGCTCATCGAACTCGATCGCAAACCCCTTGAACGGAGAGCGATGCAGGCCCGTCATGAAGCCTTCGACCACCCGATGGGCCAGGACTTCGAACGCTCGATACCGCGCCAGTCGGGCGGGGGCAAGGCCACCGGGCATATCATTCATTACAGTGCCTCAACTCGTGCGAAGTCGGGTCTCGTCCACGATGCGCGAAATCACCTGGTCGCTCGTGATGCCTTCAGAGTCGGCATTGAAATTTGTGGTCAGGCGATGGCGCAACACCGGCTTTGCCAGCGCCTTCACGTCATGGCAGCTGACATAGCAGCGGCCTTCCATCAGAGCGCGGGCCTTGGCCCCAAGAATGAGATTCTGGCCCGCCCGCGGCCCGGCTCCCATCTCGATCCATTCCTTCACAAAGTCGGGAGCAATCGGGTCCGAGGGCCGGGTCTTCCGGATCAGCTCAACCGTGTATTCAAAGACGTGGTCGCCGACCGGCACGCGGCGCACCAGTTGCTGGAGTTCGATCACCTGCTCAGCGGTCAGGATTGGGCTGACCTCATAATTCTCGTCCACCGTAGTTTTCTTGAGAATTTCGATCTCATCCTTGGGGGGCGGGTAGCGCAGCACCACATTCATCATAAAGCGGTCGAGTTGCGCTTCGGGCAGCGGATAGGTCCCTTCCTGGTCGAGCGGATTCTGAGTGGCCAGTACAAAGAATGGGGGCGTGAGTGGGTACGTCTGGTTCCCCGCGGTGACCTGCCGTTCTTGCATCGCCTCGAGCAGCGCGGCCTGCGTCTTGGGCGGCGTGCGGTTGATCTCATCGGCCAGCACCATATTGGCGAAAACTGGCCCTTGGTAGAACGAAAACTCGCGTTTGCCAGTCTCTGGGGATTCCTGGATGATCTCCGAGCCGGTAATATCTGAAGGCATCAAATCTGGTGTGAACTGGATTCGCTTAAACGAGAGCTGCAGAACCCGCGCCATAGTCGAGACGATGAGGGTCTTGGCCAGGCCTGGCAGCCCCACCATAAAGCAATGCCGATCCGTAAGCAGGGCCACAAGCAGACACTCGATGGCGTCATCCTGGCCCACAATCACTTTGCCTACTTCACGGCGGATCCTTTTTGCGATCTCCGCAACTCGCTCCGCGTCCTCAACTTCACTCATCGTGTCATCCCGGCGTCCGATCCGCTGTTCCCTAACCATACAGCGTCCCGGCCCGCTTTGCTGCGTCAATCGCCACATCGAGGCTTAGACTTGGTATTCACAGACCGCCTGCATTTGCGATACCCGGCAGAGAGGCGGCTATTTCCTGGCAGACACCTATTCCGAGAGTAGACGAAGTACCTTTGCGACGCAGCCATCCATGTCCTCCTTCAACTGATAAACCCAGAACCTGCAAATCTTCCAGCCATGGCTCATCATCTGTTCATTGGTTCTGTGACCCCCTCTCCATCAACTTCAATATCCAGTTTTATAGGGGACAATACACCGAGATAAAGAAAAAGTTCTGCAACCGGATATTGTGGAATTGCCTGGATTCCGGCATCTATCAACGCCTCATGAAGCTTCTTTTCTCAGGAGAGTCGTACGGCCCCTCCGTATTCCTTTCAGCTCTCTGGGTAGTTACAGGTGTATCTGGTACTATGCAATGTACTCAGTCAGCCCCCGGAGTGTAGGAGGAAACCCATGGCTAATCGCAGATAGCCTGGCTCTTTGAGCCGGTTCGTCGCATGCCAGCAAATGTCAAGACTCTTGTCCACCGTGGCATATCTATAATTTGCGCACTTCAAGCGCTTTGGCTTTTCGAACAAGCGCAGGCAGGTTGGCCCAAGCGCTTATCGCGGTTCCGGCGTTGGGGTGCAATTGCAGGGCGCCCCCGACTTCCGTCGCTGGCTACGAAACACCCGTCCATCGGTTCGCTCGATTTCCCGCGTTCGGCAGCGAGCTTCCAGGCGAGACGCTATAATCGGGATTGAGAGCAACGTATAACGAACCGAATCGGCAGCGCTGAGGCGGATATCTACGGGGTTAACGGAAAGAGGCTCAGCGTTGGCACAAACCGCAGGGCTCCAACACAATCCCCTGCATGGAGGGGAGGGGGCGAGACCGACATCAAGCAAGATGTTTTTGAAGGAACGATGGTATTCTTCCGGGCTGTCGAGATTTGTCATGCCGACAGAGAAGGCGAACGCCACCGATCACGGCTATGCACCCCTGGCCGGTATGCCGGGGAGCCAAGCATCGTTTGATGCGGGGGAGAAGCTGGGCGCGGAAAGCTAGCTGGTGAGGGTCTAGCAAATTGAACAAGGATTGGCCTGGCATTCGAACGATCTTGACAGCGTGATGAAAGCGCTTACGACTTAGTATGTCGCGAGTCTTGCGAGGAGAAGCTATGAAGCAGTTGTTGCTCTGTTTGGTATGGTGTCTGCCGTGGTCCTTGATGGGGGCGCCCGCCGAGAGGCAGGATGTCAATTTTCTGGTCATCACAGCGGATGATATGAATTGGAACAGTGTTGGCTGTTTCGGCTCGCCAATGGAAGGGATTACGCCAAGTCTGGATCGGCTGGCAGGGCAGGGGATGCGCTTTGCCCAAGCACATGTGGCGTCCACGGTCTGTATGCCATCCCGGAACGCGATCAACAGCGGCCGGCTCCCGCATCGCAGCGGCGGTGAAGGGTTTCATCATTTTCGCCTCTCGGACATTTCCACGATCCCACGCACGTCGAGCCGGAACGGTTACCGCGTGGGCATTCTTGAAAAAGTCAGTCACAGCACGCCGTACCCAGATGCACCGTGGGACCTGGCGGAGGAAATGGGCCGGAACACGGAGTTGTTTTACGAGGAGGCAGGCGCGTTTATGGAAGACGCAGCCAAAGCTGGAAGGCAATTCTATCTGGTTGTGAATTCGCACTACCCACATCAGCCATACCATACGCACTCGTCGGAAGGCCAGGAACTGAGCAGTCGTAAAGGAAAACCGGCATGGTCACACCTCGGGCCTATCTTCCACCCGGCTGAAGTTTTCGTGCCCGAGTTCGTACCGGACACGCCTGAAGTGCGCGGAGAATTGGCTGACTACTACTGTTCCGTACGGCGTTGCGATTATGTTGCTGGCCGTCTGATCGACCTGCTGGAGGTCAGGAAGATCGCCCAAAATACGATTGTCTTCTTTCTCGCTGATCATGGGATGAGCGCCCCGTCGGCCAAGGGAAATGCGTATCCTAACAGCACGCGTACGCCGACCATTGTGCGCTGGCCGGGGAAGATCACACCGGGCACTGTCGACACACGCAACTTTGTCTCGACGATGGATATTTTCCCGACGCTGCTGGACGTGGCGGGGATCAAATTCCCGGGTGGATTCGACGGAGTCAGCCTGTTGCCAGCGTTTGCCGGAAAAGATCTAGCAGACCGCGGCGATGTCTTCTTTACCCAGTTCTATGCGAAGAATGGGAATGGCCAATACAATATGCGGACAGCGCTAACCCACAGGTATGCCTACGTTTTCAATGCCTTTTACAACGGCCAGCGGCTCTACACCACCACGTCGCTCAGCCGGAGCTTCTTCCAGGCCATTGTCAGTTTGGGGAAGGCGGATCCCGCGTGGAAGGCGCTGCCCAGTTTTTGCTGCACGCGCCCCGAAATTCACTTGACCACTGGCTCCGTTTGGCGGCACCACTTCTCTCAGAGACATGCGTTTGGCCGATGAAGTGCTTTTCGAAAAAGGCCTAGTGGTCGGCAGAATGCCAAGCGAGGTAGTTATGACCTGTTGGCTCGATCCTGAGGCCCACCTGGCGGCGAAGCGAGCCAATAAGCGTGGGCCTAAGAAGAAGCCGCGCGATAAGAAGTAGGGTATTCCTTTTCACCGCCTCCACAGGAGATCTCATGTCCACACTTACTCGGCTACCGCCCTCAATCAAGATCGGGGTTTTCCTAGTCTTTGCAGTCCTGGCTCAGTGTGCGCAAGGGAAGCCCAATGTCGTTTTCTTGCTCGCCGATGATATGAACCGAGATAGCTGGGGGACTTACGGCAATACCGACTGCAAAACCCCAAATATCGATAAACTAGCCAGTGATGGCCTGCGCTTTGATCGGGCGTACTGCTCGGTGGCGATGTGTGCGCCATTTCGTCAGGAACTCTACAGTGGTCGCTCGCCTTGGCGGACCGGGACGCTACACAATCACTCGAAATCAAAGCCAGATACCAAGAGCATTCCGCACTATCTCAAGCCGCTCGGTTATCGCGTGGCCCTGCTTGGTAAGTCACATGTCGGGCCCAAGCAGGCCTACCCCTTCGAGTATATTGCTGGCCGCAATAAGTCACAGGACCAGAATCAGCATTATCTGGAGGAGACTCGGGCCTTTCTCGACTCATGCCAAAGCGAGAATAAGCCCTTCTGCCTGTTTATCGCGTCGAACGACTCGCACGCGCCGTTCACTACTGGTGATCGCAGCGCCTATGACGCCGACTCGTTGATAGTACCACCGTATTGGCTGGACACGCCAGAGCTGCGAGCCGAGCTGGTGAAGTACTACGCCGAAGTCAGCAACTTCGATGTGCTGGTGGGAATAATTCGGGGCGAACTTGAATCGCGAAAGCTGTGGCAGAATACGCTGTTCATTGTCTGTAGCGAACAAGGCACGCAACTCCCATTCGCCAAATGGACCTGCTACGACAACGGCCTGCATACGGGCATCGTGGCGCATTGGAGCGGCATGACCAAGCCAGGGGCGACTTGTACGGAACTGATCGCCACTGCGGACATCGCCCCCACGTTGGTAGAAGTGGCAGGCGGCAGCATTGCGGCAGGCGACTTTGATGGCAAAAGCTTGCTCAAGACTCTTCGGGGCGAGACGCAGGTCTTGCATGACTATGTCTATGGCGCCTTCACCAACTGCAACATCATCGACAATCGGGAGCGCGTTTATCCGATCCGGGTGATTCGGGACAAGTCCTTTTCGCTGATCTACAACCCGAATCACGGCTCGCAGACTTCCAATGTCACGCTCAGTGTCGCCAAGCGCATGCTGGGAGACCCGAGCCAGCAGGGCACGGGCATTGGCGCGTCGTGGGTGAAGTTGGCACGCAAGGAGCCCGGCACCAAAGCTCTGGTACATAAATTGTATCATCGTCAGGAATACGAGCTCTACAATCGCCAAAACGATCCTTACGAGCTCAAGAACGAGATCGATAACCCAGAGTATCGCACTGTCGTTAGCCGACTGAAGAAGGACCTCCGAGCGCGCCTGAGCCAGGTCGGCGATGCGAGCCCGATAGAGACAGAAGAGAGGATTATCGCCAACAAGGCTCCCACCCTTAAGAAGAGGAAAAGGGGGAAAAAGTAGGACGGGGCCTTTGTGTCCTTTAGCTGCAGTTGTCCATGAAATGTTCTTTTGGTGTTCTTGTATTAGGTCGTGGGGTGGTGTACTGCTGCCGCTGTGGAGCAACGGGCTTCGCTTCGGTCTCTGCGGCCTCTTGGGGACAGCGCATGGCCTCGCACTGTCCTGTGCGCTACAGATGCGGAGTTCGCACTGGCGCTGGAGATTGGCATGCAGGGTTGGTTACGGGGAAAGCGGTTCTGGACTGGTACTGCGGCGGTGCGCTTGCCGGCATGCATCTGGGAGAGGCGGGGGGCCGGTAGCTGCCTGTCATCTGGGCCGAGTTATTGACGCAGCTGTCGCGGCGTTGATCGTGCGTGGCAGAACGTATTTTGGGCGTGTTGGCAAGACGGCAGCTGGGTGCTCAGGAGCAATGGACGATAGGGGGCAATTATAGAGGTGGGTGCGTCCAGACACTGCACCGTAAACCACTCCATCTTTACCCCATTCCGACTCTGCTCTTGTGCTCGTCGGCCTGACTATGTTCAGTCGAGCTTGCCGAAGGACGGGGGCAGGCTGCTCTCGCTTAGATTTTCAAGCACATCCTTGGCTGGGCCGCTTGGAAGCGAGAGGCCAGCGGTGGTAAAGATCCGGGCAGCAAGCAAATGCTCTGGCTCGGTAGTGACTCGGTAGCCCAGCGCGGTCTCGCGCAGGAAGTGCACATCGTAGGCGAGTGACTTATTGTAGGGATCATCCGGGGACTGAGCGCGGACGAGGAAGAAGAGATAGTCGCGAGGAATGCCATCGAATGTGCTCTTTACTTTGCCCATCCCGAGTACGGTAATCCGGGTCTGCTCCTTGCCATAGGGCCACATGCCCGCAAGTTTCTGGTTCTGCTCGTCGGCAGTGGTCAGTTGGCGTCGAATCGTATCGTCACCTGCGGCAATGTAGTACTTGCGCTCGCCCGTGTACAAGGAGGCTAGATAAAGCTCGAGAACTCCGATTGAGGTCTTGACATCCACAGTCCAGATCGCATTACAGGAGAAATAGACGGGCGGCGCGTGAAGGCTGATTCCGTAGTGGCGGCGCAGCTGTGGGAAGGAGCGTGGAATTGCGCCAGCGCGCTGCATGCTGAACTCCTCCTCGGCCGCCATGATCAAGCCAGGCTCTGATTCGTTCTCGCGGTAGTGCTGAATCAGTCCGCCGTAAGTTTCATTGACCAGCTTGCGTCGCGCTGCAATGCGCTTTTTCTTGGCACGTGCGCGTTCAAGCTCGCGGATATTACGGCTCTCGCGAAGGTGACGGTGGTCAATGTACTGCAGGCCATCTGACAACAGACTATCGCGCAAGGCCACGTCCAGCGGCTCGACCATGAAGCGTGTGCTGCCAGCATCAGAACGGGCAAAGATGATGTCTGCTGTGGCGGGATTGTCCGCATCGTGTCGTTCGTAGGTAACGACGAGGAAGGCCCACCAGCCAAGTTGAAACTCATTGCCTTGGCGCAGGATTGCCTGGCGGTAGATGAGAGGTTTGTGGCTGGCGTTGCGCCAGCGTCTCTCGAGGCGCTCGATCCGCTTGTGGACCGGAGTGGTCGGGTTGGGCCAGAAGAAGTCAAGAAATCGCTGACCGGTAATCTTGTTATCGTACAGCAGGTCATAGATTTTCTGAACTTCAATCGGGTCGGAGTACTCCGCTTCGAGCTGTGGGGTGGGCTCGAGGTGGGCCACGTGCCAGACGCCCAGATCCCCTGCGCGATGATCGGGCGGGGGGGGCTCGTCAGCGTGCGCGATCCCGCAACAAATCGCGAGTGCAAGGCAGCAGCGCCGCATAAGGGGGGACGATAACACTGGAGCCCGAACTATTGCTTGGCGGGCGTTGGCTTGGGAGGCACTGCCGACTTAGGTGTTGCTGGCGGCTTGGGAACGATGATTTGTGTCGTGACTGGCTTTGTCGTGCTCTTGCCGTTGACTGTGATCGTGAGATTGGTGGTGGTGTAGGCGGTACGTACGGGCGCGTACTCGGAATCAATCTTGAGCTTAATGGCGATGGTGCCTTTGGCAGGTACAGACAGCGGCGGGGCATCCACCACTGTCAGGTATTCCGCCAGCGCATTCCGCACCTGGATGTTGTCGACTGAGATCGGAGAGGCGGTGTTGTTCTGCAACTTTACCGAAGCTGTGTCAGAGGTGAAGGCATCATTTTCGTAGCGGAACATGAAGCGTCCATTGACCATGAAGTCCGTCTTGATGAAGGCTGTGAAAGGGAAAACCTGGCTTTTTTTCTCCGGGTCATTGGTGTTGAAGGTGAGGTTTTTCGTTTGCTTGTTGTACTTGCCGCGCGGGTTGAATGTTAGGGTGACAGATCCTTCTTCGCCCGGTTCGTATTCCTTCTTGTCGAGCTTCCCTGTCGTGCAGCCACAGGACGCCTTGACGGAGGAGATAATCAGTTTTTGGTCACCGGAGTTTTTGAATTTCACATCGTGCGAAACCTTTTCCTTATCAGTGATTTCGCCGAAATCGTGCGAGCTTCCATCGGTGAAGGTCAGGGTTTGCGAGAATGCCAGGAGAGGAATAAAAGCTGTGATCAGGAGAAAACGAGCCATGGGAACTCCAAGTAAGAGGGTATTAGGAGGACGGAGAAGGGGCCGGTCAGCCGATACCCGGTGAATCAGAGGTGCTTCTCTGGATCGTGAGGCAATGTATCTGACTCGGTGACTCCGGCGAAGGTTGCTTGAGAAGGGGAAATCAATCAGTTCTCGCGAGAGGTAGTACTAGAGGAAAGGGAGCCAGCCCTTCTTGCGTTGATCCTGGCGAACTTCCTGCAGCTCAGCTTCTCCGCGCCGCTCTTCGTCGCGGCGGAACTTGTCCAGTTCGCGGTCCTGAAGGCGCAAGCGTTGATCTTCATCGCGGTCACGCTCTCTGTGGACTCGTTCGAGATACTTGGCTTTCTGTGCCTCATAGCGGAGGCGGGCATCCTCCTGCTCTTGGAGGGCATGATGACGGGAGTTGCTCAGATCGCGCCGTTGGAGGTCCAGCTTGGCCAACTCGTCCTTGAGGATTTCCTTGCGATCATCAAGACCGTTCTCTCGATTCTCCTTGGAAATTCGCTCGCGGGCGGCAGACTCCATCGCCCGTAGTTTGGACATATCGACTTCGCGCTCGTAGGTGTCGAGTTCCTCGCGGCGCTTCTTGCGCTTCTCTGAATCTGCAAGGTAGTTCTCCATCTGTTGGCGATAGACGGCAGACTTGCGAGCCATCCGTTCGCGCTCGCGTTCGCGTGAATTGTTATAACGTTTGAGGAAGCGGGTCTTATCTCTCTGAAACTCAGCCATCTGTCGTTCCTGCTCCATGCGGGCAATCTCGGCAGCTTCCGAAGATGCGCGACGGCGGTCTTCTTCTTGGACTAACAGGCGGTGACGATTGGCAGCTTCTGACAGCTCTGCTTCGCGCTCGAGGACTTCGGCTTGACGCTCTGCCTCGCCGGCCATTTTTACCGCATAGCGTTTTGCCTCTTCGGCATTGCGCGCCGACCATTCGGACTCATCAAGCTCGCCTTCAAAGCTCAAGCCGCCGGATGCTGCTAGAATTTCGGTGTTAAGAATGACGACATCTGCGCTTTCTTTTGATTTAGCAAGTCGTTCGATGGAGCGCTCAACGCGTCGTGTCTGCGATTCCAATCGACGTTCGGTGGCTTTCACTTGGCGGAGCTGCTGGAGGTCTCCGTAAGCGGTGCCTGCGTTCCGCGCAGACGATATCATTTGGGTGGCTTCGTGGTGGCGAATATAGCCGCTTCTGGTGACAATTACGGCGCCGTGGCGACGTTCTAGGCTGGTGGTAGGATCGTCGCCGTCGCGGAAGGCGAAGGTGGCGGCACCGGTGCGGACATCTAGGCCAAAGGCGGGAACTGTGGTGCCGCGAATCGTAGCGATCGCGAGCTCTGAAGGTTCACCGTCACCGCTGACGGTTGCGCGAGGACCGGTGTGATCGCCATGCAGGATTGAAATCTGGCCTTTGTCGACAATCAACTCCGCGGCGTAGCTGCCGGGACTGTCTTGCAGAACACCTGAAAACGAGGAGCCGGCGCCGATGCGAATCACCATGCTGTCCCCAAAGGATTTGCGGCCGTCGGGCCGCTCATGGCGGGCTGCGATTTCAACTTCGCCGAGGTCGCAGATGAAGCGATGCGCCCGTGGCTGGACCTTCAGATGATGAGGGAGGCCAGCGCCGTCGTCCTCGTAGCTGATGGTAAAGCGTGCGTCGCGGGCACTGGCGGCAACGCTACGAGTTTCGACGTCGACATAGTGGCTCTCGGGCAGGGTATCAAGCTCCACCCGCATGGTGCCGCGGTGAAGGTAGAGAGTCTTCCGCTTGGAGTTTGTGGAGCCCTCCGTGATTTCGACCGTGGTGTTAGGCTGAACTCGGAACCAGCTGTTGGGGATGAACTCGAGGTCTACGAAAGAGTGGTTGCCTGTTCTGACGAAGGATCCGAGGGGATATTCTTGGCCAATTTCGATGGGCACGAAGCCGTCTTGGGTGCGGACGTCGCACTCGCCCTTCATGCGGATGGACTTGACGTAACGAAAGGCGTCTGCAGGGAGGTCGGTTTTCCAGCCGGCTGGTGTGGCTGAGTTGCTGACTTTGGGAGCGGCAGGCTCAGTCGTGAGTTGATTCGCAATGAGAGCTCGCTGACGCAGTTCTTCTTCGTGATCCTCACGGACCATGGTGAGTGCGGCGTTCGGGTCGACCTGAGCCTTGCGCTCCACGGCCAGATTGCGCAGGGCGAAGCGTCGGGCGTCAGCGTCGTGCTCGCGGAACTGGCGGAGGTACTTATCCTGAGCGGCCATGCGGGACGCCTTGGTTTGGGCGGATTGCGTGCGTTCTGAAGCGGCGGCTGAGTGGCGCAATTCCATCTCGTGAGCTTGGCGTTTGGTCTCAGCGCGCAGGCTGCGCATTTCTGCTTCGGTCGTGTCTTGCGACTCGGCTTCTTCAGGGGTTTGTTGTTGGACGTCTTCGAGCCGGGGCGAGGGCGTGCCGCGATCAACAGGTGGGGCCGCGAGAGTGGCAGCCAAAACGGCGCGCCAGGCGTCGTCCTTGGCACTCTCACGAGTGCCTTCCTTGCTCTCCAAGCGGGCCTGCTCCTCTAGTGCACGTTTCTGTGCCAGCACTGCTTGCCTTGCGGCTTCTTCCTGCTCGAGTTCATCGGTTTCGGACTTGACGACGATGCGGGCGACGGTGCGCTCTTTGTCCACTTTGAGCTTGAGTTGGCCTTCGAGAACGTTGCGGCGGGCGATGGCTTTTTCGAGGGCCTCTTCGGCTTCATCGAGCTGCTCAGTGACCTGTTC
>DMTJ01000503.1 GCA_003477185.1 Lentisphaeria bacterium | reverse complement strand
ATCTTGCAGCTCCAGCTGGAGCACCTAACTTGCGATCGCGATGAGATCAGTCGTCGTCTCGGCGCCGCCGGGGTGGCCCACAGCGAGCATTTCATTCCCTTGCACCGTCAGCCATACTGGCGTGTCCGCTCTGCGCTCACGCCCGCGCACTTTCCGGTCTCGGAGCAAGCCTTTCAGTAGCCGAGGTTTTGCGGATTTCGCAAAAACGCGCCTGATGCAACGCGCCTTTGATCTGCTGACTTCCGGATGCCCGCTGCTGCTGATTTGGCCGCTGCTGGCTCTGCTGGCGCTTTGGGTTCGGCTGGATTTAACCGGGCCAGTGTCGTTCGTGCAGGAGCGCGTGGGCCGAAATGGTGAGCTATTCAAAATTTTGAAGTTTCGGACCATGCAGACCGATGCCGAACAGAGTGGCCCTACTGGCGCAATACGTTGCCGAGCGCACGATCTGGCAAGATTGTGTCGTGATCCTCCGGACGCTGGTGCTGATTGTGCGGAGTTCGCAAACCCCGTCTTCGTGATCGCTGTCAGCCGGCGAGGGTTTGGATGATGGTCTCGCGGACAGTCGCTTCCTTGGCGTCGATCACTCGGCAGCGGGTCTTGGCTCCCTTCAGCTGATCAAGAATCGGGTGGGTGGCCGGTGCGTCGGGATTGGCGCGGGCGATTGCATCGGGGAACTTGGCGGGATGCGCTGTTGCCAGGCAGAGGCTCGGGCCGGAACCGGCGAGTTGCTGCGCGGCGGCGACGCCGACTGCGGTGTGTGGATCGAGCACATAGCCATGATTCTGGTAGCAGGCGGCGATGGTGGCAAGCGTCTGCTCAGTGTTGATGGCGGCCGCTTGAAAGCCGCTGTCGACACCGTCGGGGCCAAAGGGCACGGACAGGGATGCGGAGTTCGCAAACTCGTCCATGAGCGCGCACACCTTGGTGGCGTCGCTGCCACAGTGATAGAATAAATAGCGCTCGAAATTACTGGCGACCTGGATATCCATCGAGGGGCTGAGCGTGGGGGCGACCGTGCCGCGTGAGTAGGTGCCGGTGGTGAAGAAGCGGCTGAGGATGTCATTCTCGTTGGTGGCGACGATCAGGCTAGAGATCGGCGCGCCCATCCGTCGGGCGATGTAGCCAGCGAAGATGTCGCCGAAGTTTCCGGTGGGGACGGAGACGGTCACGGACTCCCCGCCTTCGCGTTCAAGGACGCGATAGCAACCGTAGAAATAATAGACGACTTGGGCGAGGACGCGGGCCCAGTTTACGGAGTTGATGGCTCCCAGTTGATAGTCGCGCTTGAAATCGAGGTCGCGAAATAGCGACTTCATGATGCTCTGGCCATCGTCGAAGGTGCCGCGGATGGCGAGGTTGTGAACATTCTCATCGAGCACGGAGGTCATCTGCAGCTCTTGCAGCGGACTGACGCGCTGGTGTGGATGCATGATGAAGATCTCGATGTTCTGGCGGCCACGCAGGCCTTGAATGGCCGCACTGCCGGTATCGCCGCTGGTCGCGCCGAGCACGGTCAACTTCTCGTTGCGTTCGCTCAGGATGTACTCAAAGACGGGCCCGAGAAACTGCAGGGCGATGTCTTTGAAGGCGAGGGTAGGGCCGTGGAATAGTTCGAGGATGTTGGTGCGGCCGAGCGGCACGACCGGGGCAACTTCGTCATGGCGAAAAGAGGAGTAGGCACTATTCACCAGCTGCATCAGGTCGCGAGATGGGATGTCATCGATAAAGAGGCTGAAGACTTCGTGAGCCAGTGCCGGATAGGCGAGGCTGCGCCACTCGGCCAGTCGGTTCCGCACGTCCGGGATTGTCTCCGGAAGAAGTAGGCCGCCGTCGGTGGCTAGCCCCATCATCACTGCGTCCTTAAAGGAAACGGGCGCGGTCTGGCCCCGTGTACTGATGTATCTCATGGCAAAAACTTGAACTGAGGGCCTGGTGCGTAAAACAAGAACCGTACGTCGATGCGAACAGTCGGCAACGACTGGTGTCAACGTTGAGTGATCGGCCCTCAAGCGCGCAGGCAAGTATCACTGTCCCTTGCCCCTGCCCCCAGGCAAGGTTGACTCTTGACTTTCGACTCTTGACTCTTGGGCTGACTGGCTGACTCGCTGACTGTCGCTGGGTCAAAGAGTCATCTCGTCAAGAGTCAAGAGTCAGGCCGCTGCCAGAGAGCCGATCGGAGCTGAGCGATTTGCCTGTTATCGGGACGCGGGTATCGTACTAGGCTCGACTACGCATTATATTATCTGCGATCCGAATTTCCAAGGTGCAACGATGTCCAGCACAACCCCAGCAATCACAATAACCGAAAATGCCCGCCAGCGCCTGCTGGATGCTGGGCTACAGGAAGGCGGTTACCTGCGTATTAAAGTAATTTCTGGAGGCTGTTCCGGCCATACCTTCGACGCCACGATTGAAGCCGAGATGAGTGATGGCGATGTAATTGTGCTCGATCATGACAACTTGCGCATCATCACTGATCCAAAAAGTTCGCTATTCATCAATGGCCTCGATATCGACTACTCGAACGATCTGATTCAGGCCGGGTTTCGGCTGACGAATGGGAACGCGAGTGAGTCCTGTGGCTGCGGTGCAAGCTTTGCAATGTAACGAAGGTGCCTAATGGCTGTTGAACCTGTATCTATTCTCGGCGGCAAGTCCGTCTACTGTATTAATGAAGGCCAACTGAAGGATGCCTGCGCGCTGGCCCAGGAAGGCGAGGCTGGCGAGCGCATCCAAGCGGAGCTGGCCCGGATTGGTGAAAACCTGAGCCGCAACGAGCAGGCCGCGTTGGCGTTTATGATCATTGAAAACCTGCGAAACTCCGCCTGATGAGTACGCCACCACTTGAGATCAATCTCGAGATTACGCCGAATCCCAATGCGCTGAAGTACGCGCTGAATCGTCGGATTCTATTGACTGGGGCTGAGTACTACGCGACTGAGGCTGAGGCCGAGGAGTATTCGCCGCTGG
>DMTJ01000439.1 GCA_003477185.1 Lentisphaeria bacterium | reverse complement strand
GGTAACGACGCCTTCGGAAAGCAGCTGGTCGGTGTAGATCTTGAGTACGGTGGGATGCTTGTTGATGGCCTCGTACAGCAAAGGCTGGGTGAACCCCGGCTCATCTCCCTCGTTGTGGCCATAGCGGCGATAGCCGAGCAGGTCGATGTAGACGTCGATCTTGAAGCGCTGACGGAGCTCGATGGCCATACGCACGCAATGCACTACTGCCTCGGGGTCGTCAGCATTGACGTGAAACACGGGCGATTCAGTCACCTTGGCAATGTCGGTGCAATATAGGCTGGAACGAGTCTCACGATAGTTGGCAGTGAAACCGACCTGATTGTTCAGCACGATGTGTATGGTGCCGCCCGTGTTGTAGCCTTTCAAGTTGTGGAAGTTCGCAATCTCGTAGACGACCCCCTGTCCGGATATCGCTGCGTCCCCGTGTACCAGCACTGGGACAATGCGTTGGGTGTCTTCACCATACAATGAGTCAAGCTTGGCTCTGACGCTGCCCAACGCCACTGGGTCCACGGCTTCAAGATGGGATGGGTTGAACATCAGGGCTAGGTGAATGTTGTTTCCGCACTCGGTGGTCACGTCTGCGGAATACCCGAGATGGTATTTTACGTCGCCTTCTCCTCCGGCTCCAGCCGACTCGGGTAGCGCGCTGCCTTCGAACTCGGCGAACACGTTCTCATAGCTTTTGCCAAAGAGGTTGGCCAAGACGTTCAGGCGGCCACGGTGAGCCATGCCGATGACAAACTCTTCCACGCCCCATTCGGCGCCGTGTTCAAATAACGCAAAAAGCGCCGGCACAAAGGACTCGCAGCCCTCCAACGAAAAGCGCTTTTGCCCTGTATACTTCTTATGGAGGAAGTTCTCGAAGCCGACGGATTCGCTGAGCTTGCTCAGGATCTCTCGTTTCTTCTCCGGAGAATAGCCGGGGCGATTGGCCTTGGACTCCATGCGCTCATGCAGCCACATCCGGATACCTGAGTCGGGAATATAGCGAAACTCCGTGCCGATCGTGGAGCAGTAGGTCTCCTGCAGATGGCCGATGATGTCCCGCAACGTAGCCGGTCCGATGCGGATCTGCTTGCCGACGTCGAATACGCGGTCCAAGTCCGCCTCTTCCAGGCGGTGATGCGCCAAGCTGAGGTCTGAACGGAAAAATCTGCGCGGCCGGACTGGATTGGTGTTCGCAACCAGATGACCACGGTCACGATAGGCGTTCACCAATTTCATGACCGCGGCCTCCCGTTCTCGCGCGTTGAGGCCCGCAGGCGAGACATGATCATCGCCTGCGCTGCCGTTAAGCCCGTGCTGATAGCCCTGAAAGAACATGCGCCACGAGGGATCGACGCTGGCTGGATCCGCAGCGTACCGCGCATAAAGGTCGTCGATAAAGGCCCCGTTGACATTGACCGAGTTTGTGAGTTGGTGCATACTATCAAAGCCAGAAGAGATGGCAGTTATCTAAATCGAAGCCGTACTATATTACCCCACACGCACACCTGCCACAGCAGGCAAAGGCAATTATGCGTTGTCCCTCATGCGGGCATGATGAAGATCGAGTCGTAGACAGCCGTGCCGTAAACGAAAGCCGGGTGGTCCGCAGGCGTCGCGAATGCGCGTCTTGCCAGCACCGGTTCACCACCGTAGAAGAGATTTCCAATGACGAACTTGTGGTCTTGAAGCGCGACGGACAGCGCGAGCCATTTTTGCGACAGAAGCTCCTTGATGGCGTTGGTCGGGCCTGCTGGAAGCGCCCGATAGGCAGTGACCAGCTCGATAAACTCACTGCTAGGATCGCCGGCAAGATCGAAGACGGCGGCAATCGCGAGATAGAGAGCGAGGAGATTGGGCGACTGGTGCTCGAGCAGTTGCTGGCGCTGGATCACGTCGCGTATGTCCGGTTTGCCAGTGTCTATCGAAAGTTTGATGACATTGATGAATTCGTCAACGAATTGATGTTCCTGCGCGGACAGAGCGGAGCGGAAGCAAAGGCATGATAAAACTCAGCGCCGGGGCAGTTTTGCTCACCACACCCGCGGGAACACAGGAGCCGTTGAACCTAGATGGCCTATCGGACAAACTCTGGCAGTGCTGCAAGCAGGCCAAGCTGGATGATCCAGAACTCGCGGACAACCTGATCAGCACAGTTCGTCAATTTTTGGAATTGCGGGTCTCGGAAGGTGCGCACCTGACCCAGCGCGATGTGGACGACCTCATCGTGCGCGCGCTCACCGATTTAGGTGTGCGGGCGGTTGCCGTCGAGTACGCCAGCGGTATGGACCTGCCAACACCGGGCGTGGGCCAAGAAATTGTCCCGACTGCAGAAGCTGTCGCGGAACTGTTACGCGATGATCTGTTCTTTCTTCACCGTCCGATCGATGCGATCAGCGAGGCCACATTGACGCGGATCTCATCGATCGGGTTCGAGCGAGTCACCCCGGCATTTGTGCTGGAGTTGGCAAAATGTGTCTGTCTGCATGAAGAGCGGCAGAAGCGCCAGGAGCCCGCCCGATATTGGTTACTGCACCGCAGTGAAATGCCGCCTTTGATCCCGTCCGAGCACTTGCCGTTGATCAGTGGTGGAATCTCGTTGCGCTCTGTTAGCCTGATTTTTCCCAATGTCGTGATCGATGTGGATATCCCGCGGTTCGCGCACGGAGATGAGGTGCTGGGTACGGAACTCGCGTTTCTTCCCGCCTTTCACGAGCTGTGTATGGCCCTGTCTGAAGTCGCCGTCTCCGTGTACAGAGCCGTTAAAAAACGAAGCGGTGATTTGCAACTGTGCACGGTAGGTGCCAGTATTCACTTCGTTAATACACGTGCCCACGCAACAGAGGGCCTTGCGCTCTCGCCCCGTGATCTCGTGCTATTCCTCAACGAATTGGAGGCGATAGCCTCTCGCTGCCTACCTAATGTCCACTGCCTCTTCGAGTAAATCTTCCACCAGTGCGCCAGTAAGCCCCCCCGGGACACGTAATTACGTGCTCAAGGTGACAGGTGGCCCCGCCGCAGGGAAGGAATTCGTCCTGAACTCGCCCGAGGTTACGCTCGGCCGAGCCGTTAGTGCAGACGTGCAGCTGCCCGACATGGTGATCTCCCGTCACCATACCTCCATCTACTTCGAAGGGCGCCGCTGGGTCGTAAAGGACCTAGAAAGCACCAATGGCACGTGGATTGGTAACCGCCGTGTGCGCGGCCCGACACCGCTCGAACTAGGAAAAACCGTGCGCCTCGGTAATTCGCTCTTTCAAGTACATCAGATTGACGAACCGCTCGACGAGCCGATAATTTCTGCCCGTGTCGAATCAGTTTCGGTCAAGCGCGTCGGCGAAGAACGCGACGCAGCCTCCGCGCAGATTGCTCGTGACCAGAAGAAGCTGCAGGCAATGTATAGCGTCCAGAGATTGGTTTCCGCTGCAGGGGACTTGCAGGAAGTCTACGACTGTTGCCTTGAGATCGTCACTGGCGCCATTCCGTCCCAGCGCGCGCATCTGTTGCTGGCTGCTGAGGATGGAAATAACCTCGTCCCCGTGGCCCAGCGTGATGAGCGGGGGCCGGTCAAAGAATTGAGCATGGAAAATGTCAGTCGCTCCATTATTCGCTGGGTGCGCAGTCAGGATGAAGGCGTCCTGTCTATCGATGCGACCAAGGACGTCAGGTTCTCCTCGCAGTCCATCAGTGATTCGCAGTTACAGCGTGTGCTTTGCGTCCCTATTCATGGCTCTGAAGAACAGCTTGGCGTGATTCATCTGGCCGTAAAATCCATCAATCTCGATTATGCAGAAGATGACCTGAAGCTCCTCTCGGCGATCGCTTGCTCCGCTGGACTCGCGATTGAGAACCGACGGCTCATGGAATCCAATCTGGCGGCTGAGCGCATGGCCGCGGTCGGTTTGATGGCAGCCAGTCTGGCGCATGACGTAAAGAACATTTTGGGCGGGCTAGAAGGCTGTATCTCACTGCTTCGGATGGGGCTGGATTCGAAGGACGGCGACTTGACTGAGAACGCCTGGGATATGATGAATCGAAATCAAAAGCGTCTCAACAGTCTCATGCATGACTTGCTGAATCTAGCGAGTGAAGATAAGCATGAGTCCCTGGCCGTAAGTGTCGAGGAGTTGGTGCGCGAGGCGGTCGATGTGATCCGACCGCAGGCTGATGCTAACGACATCAAAATTATGGTTCGCAAGCCTGCAGAGTTCGACGGCATTGCCTGGATGGACAGCCGTGGCATGCATCGTGTCTTGCTCAATCTTCTGACAAACGCGATCGCGGCCATAAATGACCAGCACGTCGGCACCGGCAAGGGGCGCGTCCGCATTACGTGGGGCCTAAAAGAAGGGGCTGAGGATTTTTTCCTGCGCGTCCGAGACAACGGCAAGGGTATTGCGGTTGTCGATCAGAGTAAGGTGTTCAATCTGTTTCACACTTCGAAGGGAAACCGCGGCACAGGTTTGGGATTGTCGGTCTGTAAGCAGATTGTAGAACGCCACCAGGGGACAATCGAGGTGGAATCTATTCCGGGAAAAGGCAGTGAGTTTATTGTCACTTTGCCCCAGAATAGCGACAGCACCGATACAGAAACCCGGACTTTTCTCATCGTCGACTGATCTCCCGTGGACCTGTACCAGATTCCCGTCGAGACCGCCAGTGGCCAAGCCAGCAATCTCTCTGCCTATCGCCGGAGCGTGCTGCTCATCGTAAACACAGCCAATAAGTGCGGATTTACCCCGCAGTACGCGGATCTCTCCGATCTGGCGGCACGCTGGCAGGACCATGATTTTGCGGTTCTCGCATTTCCTTCAAACGACTTTCATAAGCAAGAACTGGGCACCAACGCCGAGATCCAGTCGTATTGCAGCGCAGCTTATGGCGTGAGCCTTCCGGTATTCGCGAAGGTGTCAGTAGAGCCGAGCCACCAGCAGGCACCACTTTTCCACTACCTGACCAGTGCTGCGAACGCCGGATTCCCGCGGCGAATTCTGTGGAACTTTGAGAAATTTCTCCTGGGTCGCGCTAGTGCAGCGTTTTCGCACGCCGCGCCGTCCCACACATCATAAGATTGTGACGGCAGTGGAGCAGGCACTCAGCTGTTAGCCTGAAATCATCTAGGAAAGACTTTCACTCAGGGGTTAAAAGTGGCAGTAATACCACAAACTTAGCGCCCTGATCCGCGCTCTCGGCGCGGACGCACCCGCCGTGTTGGGAGATGGCCTGATTGGCAATCGTCGTCCCCAGGCCTAAGCCGTCTCCGCTGGCTTGGAACGGATCAAAAAGCCGGTCCCTAATTTCATCTGCAATGCCCGATCCCGTATCTGTCAGCGTAATTTTCGCGTTTTTTCCGACGCGCTCACAGTGCGCCACTATCCGGCGTTCTGAGCCCACAGGCTGCGTGCGTAACGCGTTTATGCTGTTCTCGATCAGTCTAGCAATACTAAATTCAAGCACCTCGTGATCTCCCTCGATTTTAAGGTCATGCCCTTCTTGGATATGCATGTCGATCGAGAATTCCTCGAGCCGCTCGCGGCAGGACTCGAATGCTGCCTGGACTAGATCATGGACGCGAATGGACCGCCGGTTTAATTCCTGCGTTCCACTCTTGTTAAACCGTGAAATATTCTTACTAAGTTGCTCCAGACGCAGAATGGAGCGATCCAGCTTGTCGCAGAGCTCCGGGACTTTCTTCGTGCCTGCTGTGCGCACAGAATTCCCCACTTCCTTGAGCTGCTCCAGTTCCGAGCTCATGACTCCAGCGATGCGTTGCATCGCAGTGCCCAGAACGGCCAAACGCTTCTCACGAGAATGCTGTTGCAGGAGGAACATATTCTTGAGTACTTCTCGCGCCGTCTCGGATAGAATATCCAGAAACGGTTCTAGCTGCTCAAAGTCGAACGAGATGCCTTTCCCTTCGAGGTAGATGAAGCCTTCAAAATCTTCGAACCGAATCGGGAAATAGGCGGTCTGCGCCGTGTCATCCGTCCGTCTGCGCTCCGGCATACCTACTGCAGAAATCCGCTCAACCAGCGCGCCTTGCTGTGCGGGATGGGTGATTGCGCATACTTCAAGTTCACCATGCAGCGTCCTGGCCACAATCCCTAGATCTGCATCCAAAAAGGAGACAAACGCACCCAGAATCGCTCGCGCTGTCTCACCGAGGTTCCTCTGCACACCGCGTGTCAGTGCCGTGCTTTCATTCATCAGCCGGTTTGTGAGTAGCAACCGTTCGCGTTCACGCTGGGTGAGATTCCATTTCTCGGTCAGTGCGCGGGCAAGCTGGCGAATCTCCTCAGGCTGAAATGGCTTTTTGAGGTACAGCAGCTTCTCTGCGACCCCAATCTGCTGCACTAGCTCTTCCTGATTGTAGTCCGCGTAGGCCGTCATGATTACGATCTCGATGTCCTTATCCACGGCGCGAATGTTCTGCGCAGTTCGCAAACCATCCCAGCCCGGCATGCGCATGTCCAAAAACAAGACGGCAAATGGATTGCCAGCATCGGTGGACTCCTTGACCTGTTCAAAAGCCAGCTGGCCTTCGCCCACCGTTTCCACATCATACTGGATTCCAGGAGCTTCTGCGGCGGGTGCATGATTGCGCGCGAATCGCTTGCGAATCTGATCTAGCAGCGGTCTCGCTTCGCTACTTTTTTCTTTGCGCAGCAACCGAGCGACCTGCAGGCGCAGGTCTTCCTGATCATCGACAATTAATATTCGCCGGTTGGCCTTCATGCGTTCTCCACGGCAGGCAGTTCAAACTGAACGATGATTCCGCCGCCTTCGCGAGGAATGGCAAAAATCTTTCCTCTGTACTGCTCAATCGTTAGCCGGCAGTAGTACAACCCTAGGCCCCCATGGCTGTGGCTCGGCTTTGTGGAGTACCCTGCGGCAAAGATCTGTTCACACTGATTCTCCCTCAGTCCTGCACCGCTATCCATGATCTGGCAGATAGCCTGGCCCCGCTCAGAAAACGCCTTGGCTATGAGGCTTTTCTTGCCGGGAGCACCTTCCATCGCTTCCATCCCATTCTTCAGCAAATTCAGCACAACCTGTGTAATCTGCGCGGCATCCACCATCACGCAGGGCGTGTCCGCGAAGTCTGTGTGGATGTTCACGCCGCGGCGCGTTGCGGACTCCGTAATCATGCGTGTACAATCCGCGAGAACTGCTGGAATTGACGTGAGGTGCGGATTGCCATCGCCAGAAGCCATGCGGCGCTGGACGTCGATGATATCGCCGATGTGCCGGAGCTTGGTGTCGAGTGCGCCGAGCAGCTGGTTTTGCCGCATCAGCGCTGTCTGTTGATGTTCGAGAAGCTCTGCCAGAGCCTGCACGTAATCGCTGGCTGGGGTGTCAGACTCGCCGGTTGCTGCGGCCCGTAGTGCTGGCAGCAGATCCGAGAGCATGTAATCAAGGGCCTCGGTATCCGTTGTCTCTCGCAAGCTATCGATCGTCAGTTTTGCGATCGTCGCAACATTTCCGATATTATGAAAGGCGTTCGCATTCAGCTGAACAATGTTCGCCGACCGAACCTCCTCGAATTGCTCAGAGTCTGGTCGCGCGCTCATATGTTCAGGCTTCAGGCGTCGCGTAACAGGCTGGGGAAAGGACGCCAACAAAGCCTAAGTGGCGGTACCGCTCGTTGTAGTCGAGGCCGTAGCCCACGACCCATTCGTCACGAATGTGAAAGCCAGCGTAATCCGCTTCGAGCCCTCGCTCTTGATCATGCTGCTTATCAAGCAGGACACAGGTTTTGACGTCGTGTGCACCTTGATCCCGCACGGCCTGCACCAAGTTCTCCAGCGTGACACCGGTGTCCAGAATGTCGTCCACGATCACCACGTCTCGGCCTCGCACATCCAGCTTGCACCGCGAGCGTATGTCCAGGTTTTCGCGCGATACCGTGCCGGAATAGGACGATGCAGAGATCGTATCGAGCTGAAGTGGGATCGTAATTTGGCGCACAAGATCCGCGCCGAATATCACGGCACCGTTTGAAACGATGATGATTGTAAGGTGTCGCTCCCTATAATCATCGCTAATCCGCGCACCGAGTTCAGCTACGCGTTGCGCAATCTGCTCTACAGAAATCAGTTCTTCGTCGATATCGTCCAGCACTTATGCCTCCAACTAGCAGCCAAGCGTTCACTATACGGTATGAACTCGCCACAGTCCATTCATGCCCGGCGATCAGTTTGCGAGGTTTGCAAACAGAGTTGAAGTCACATCGTGGGTCGTCACTATCCCGATCTGCCCTCCCTCGCCATCCACGACGACCAACAATGGACTGCGTTCTGCGTTGGCTGCATGGAGCACATCGCGCAGCCGCGTTTGCCCATCAATGGTATGCAAAGGTCGCATCCAGGTGACCACGGCCTCCTCACTCCAGCGCTCTCGTGCCACCCGAAAGAGTGCGTCATATAGGGAGAAAACGCCGATCCACTCGCCAGCCTGATTCTGCACCGGAAGTCGAGCGCATTTACGCTTAATCGCGACCTTGGCCGCACGGGCCAGTGTCGCCTTCTCATCGACGGTCAGCACGTCATCGCGCGCCACCATGATCGAGCGTGCTCCGCGGTTTGGCAGGTCGAGCGCGGTCAGCACCATGTTTCTGACATCAGAATCCACCAGTCCGGCCTCCTCACTTTCTAACAGCATATGACGCAGTTCTTCGCGCATTTGGCTGGCCGGGAGTTCTCTTTCGTTCTCATCGTGCAGCAGGCGACGTTGGATAAACAGCGTGATGTGCGACAGCAGCTGGACCGCTCGGCCAGTGCAGCGAAAGAATAGGTAGATCGGCCACACGGCCAGGCGACAGCGATTGAACGGCTGCTGCCGAAACCAGACTTTGGGTGTCACTTCCCCGAATACCAACATCACCAGTGTCAGCAGCACGGTGGTGAGCAACGAGATCGCGGCGATTGCCTGGTCCCGCGTCATGACCTTGCTCGCTTCCTCCAGCAGCCAGGCTCCGGCCGCGGCTTGAATCAGATTATCAAAGAAGACCGCCGCCAGCACGTTTGCCAAGACGTTGCCCAGCAGGATGCAGCCGAGCATCTTAGCCGGGTTATCCAGAAAGAACTTCATATGCTTGGCTGCCGGCATGCCGTCAGAGACGGCGTGATCTAGGCGCGCCTGCCGGACCTGAATCATGCCATTCTCAAAGCCGCTGAATAGCGCCGAGGCGATCAGCGCAAGAAGGAAGAAGATGGCGCATGCCTCAATCACCCGTTACCTCCCGAATCACGTCCACCTCCAAAATGCGTCCCCGGCGTACCCGAAACACCTTGATCTGGTACTCACCGTTAGCCCACGTGTCACCAGTTTCGGGAACTGCTCCCAGGCCCTCGGTTACGAGTCCAGACATTGTATTGGCATTGGACTCGCCCAGCTCAAACCCGGGAATTGCTGCGGCAACCTCAGTCGCCGCCATCCTGCCATCCAGCCGCCAATGACCCTCCTGAATTCTGGCGATTTCCGGCGGCGGCCGGTCAAACTCGTCCAGCAACTCGTCCCCCAGAATTTCTTCGATAATGTCCTCGGTGCTCAGCAGCCCACTCACGCCGCCGAACTCGTCCACCATCATTGCAATTGGCGCCCGTCGTGCACGCAACTGGCCCAGTACCTGGCTTAGAGAT
>DMTJ01000132.1 GCA_003477185.1 Lentisphaeria bacterium | reverse complement strand
CTTGCGGATCATGTGTCTGGGCGACTCAATTACAGTGGGGTATACCGATAATCCGGTCTGGAAGGTGCCGTTCAAGTTCGGCTATCGCAGCCGGCTTTATCAGCTGCTGAAGGAGGCTGGATATACCTTCAACTTTGTCGGAGATTCCCCGCAACCGTGGGATGCGATCAGCGGCGATCCGTCGCATGGTGGCACGTACAAGCCGGAGTTTGATCTGCGCGATCTCGGGCAGGATTATCACCAGGGAGGACGTGGTTCGCCAATCGCCGCCCTGAAAGGCTGGGTGTCCAAAGATGATCCCGACGTCGTCCTGCTCATGATCGGGATCAACGGGATCAGCACGCAAAGCCCCGACCGCATTCGCTCGTTGGTGCAAACCATAGTGACCGATAAACCCGATGCGCATCTGATCGTGGCGCAGATTACGCCGTATGTAAGCACGCAGACGGCAAAGAACAAGTTTCTCTACAATTACAATGTTTACATCCGCGACACGCTTGTTCCGGAGTTTGCCGCCAAGGGGCACAATGTCAGTACGGTGGATATGTATTCGCTGTTTCTCACAGACATCCACGACTACGAGTCTGCAGTCGCTCCGGGAAAACACTCCAACAACTACAATCATCCCTTTAATGGAGACTATGACCGCATGGCGGATCGCTGGTTCGCGGCGATTGAGGTACTCGGCCTTGAGAAGGGCAATCTGGCGGCAACCCCAGCCGCGCAAGCGGCGCCTTCACCTACAGCAAAGCCACAGGATACGCTGCCTCCTCTGGAGAACGGTGAAATCCCGAAAACCTTTGATGCGTTATGGCAGGGGTTTGATCCACAAAAAGAGCCCTTGGATGTCGAGGTCCTTAAGGAGTGGGAAGAGGATGGAGTCGTCATGAAAGTGCTTCGGTATCGGGTGGCGATCTTCAACGGCAAAAAGGGCATGATGGCGGCGGTCTACGGGTACCCGAAGGGCGCAAAGAACCTTCCGGGGCTGATTCACATTCACGGTGGAGGACAGATGGCACACGCAGTGCATGTTCTAACGAATGCAAAACGTGGGTACGCGACGATCTCCCTTGCCTGGGCCGGGCGCATAATCGCGCCAGAATATACGGTTAACAATGACAATGTGAAGGCTTTCAAGTCAGGCAATACAAGCGATCCCAACTATATCGTGACAACAGACTGGGTCGGTGTTGACGCCCCAACACCGTCAGAGCAGACAATCGATCCCGTGAACTCACCGAGAAACACGCTCTGGTTCTATGCAGGCATGGGCTGTCGGCGTGCTCTGACGTTCCTGGAACGTCAAAAGGAAGTCGACGGGAACAGGCTGGGCGTATACGGACACTCCATGGGTGGAAAGCTGACGGTGATCACGGCCGGATCGGATACCCGCGTCAAGGCGGCAGCACCTTCTTGCGGTGGCATTTCCGATATTCGAAAGGTACGAAATATCCCGGGATATACGACCACGATTGATGATGACGTCTATCTCAAACGCATCACCTGCCCGATTGTGTTTCAAAGTCCGACCAATGACTTTCATGCAGCTGCTGACGACCTGACGCTGGCAGCCAATCATGTGAAGAGCACCGAGTGGCGCATTACCAGTGCAGCGCATATCAACCACAATGATTTGGAGGAAAATACCGTCCTGCAGCCGCTATGGTTTGATCAGTCGCTGAAACATACCTTTGCATCAGCAAAGACGCCCCAAGCTGAATTGATTCTGAAAACCGAATCCGCCATCCCCCGTTTTGAGGTGAAACCGGATCAACCAGACAAGATGACGGAGTTAACCGTATACTATACTGAGGAAGGGATTCCCGGCGGTCGGGAGAAATACCACGACTTCCCGACCCGTTACTGGAAACACGCGCCTGCAAAACGCCATGGCGATACCTGGGTCGCAGAGATTCCGACGTTCAGTACGGATAAACACCTCTGGGTCTATGCCAATGCGAGATATCCTATCGGAAAACCTGTTTCTGCAGCCGGGTACGGGTGTGATCGCTATACCGCCAATGATTACGTCCTGTCCAGCCTGATGTCCATGGTCACTCCTCAGCAGAAAACAGCCGCCGGGGTGAAAGCCACACAAAAGCATTCACTTATCATCGAAGATTTTTCAGAAGACTGGGCTAAGAGATGGTTCCACTCGAGAGGAGAACATCCCGACTACTGGGCGGTCAATACCTTTAAAGCGTTACGTCCGATGCACATGCCTCCGGCCGCCGCAAAACTGGTGATTGAGGCACGTTCGGAAAAAGACAATAGACTGGTCATCTCTGCCTTCTCCGGCTGGGCTGCAGGAGAACACACCAAAAAGAGTGCTACTAGTACTATCAAGGGAGGGGATCAATGGCAGGCGATCTCACTGTTGCCGTCTGACTTCCGGGACAAGCAGAATAAGCCCCTGACCGGCTGGCCCGAGATGAAGAAGCTGCAGCTTGCCGGCCCCAAGCCCCGCCCTGAACTTAGAAACCTCCACTGGAAGGAGGTTCCGGTGAGAGAGTTGATGGCGAGCCGGAACATGAAGCTTGATCAGGCACAACCGGTCGACGGCAGAACCTACCTCGACAGCAAGTACGCCGATCTGTTTACTTCCGGTTACAAGGTCGTGATGAATTCGTCATGCTTGGGGCACCCGTTGGCAATGGGCGACAAGACC
>DMTJ01000606.1 GCA_003477185.1 Lentisphaeria bacterium | reverse complement strand
GACTACGCTCAGCGCGCTAAGCAACCAGTTCCAAACTCTGAACGAGGACGCAAAGCGCCTTAAGGCCAGTGAAGCCGAGCTAAGGACAAATCTGGATGGCTCCCAGCAGCGGGCACTCACCGCAGAAACGCAGCTGGCCGAGCTTACAGAGACCGCGGAGCAGAGCAAGCAGGATCTGGCCGAAGCCCTTACCGCCGCAGACAATACCGCCGCACAAGCCAAAGACCTGCACCAGCAGCTTGCCAACCTCACGGGAGAGTTTGACCTCCTGAAGAAGGCTCGCCTGAAGGCGATGGAGGAATCGGGCGCGTCGCTAGCTGAGGCCAATGAAGCCAGAGCCCAGATGGAAGAGATGCGCAAGAGCTTGACAGAGGCACAAGCTACGTTGGCGCTGGCTCAGGATGCGCAGCGCCAATCGGAAGAGGCAAGAGATGCTGCGCTGCTGGCTCGACATGCCGCGGAGAAATCCGACGACGACGCAAAAGTAGCCGCGCAGCAGGCGCTTGAAGAAGCCAACCGGCAGCAGGTTGCCGCAGATAAGGCGACAGCAGACGCAGAGGATCACAAGGCCCGTTCAGAAGCCATGGCGCAGCAACTCGCAGCCGCCAAAGAACGGGTTGCAGCCCTCGAGCAAGCCGCTGATGAAGCGCTCCTTCTAGCCCAGAGGAATAAGCAGGAAACCGCGCAATCCAGCGCAACGCTGGCAGCTGCTCAAGTCAAGCTGGACAAGACAACCGCAGAGCTAGCGTCCCTCAGAGAAGAACGCAGTAAACTCCTCGATACTGTCCAATTGCTGAACGGACAGCTTGAGACCGCCCGACAGACCGCCACAACCGCGGATGCTGATCGCACTGACAGCCGTCGGCAACTGGCGGAGGCCAAGGCGCAATTGCAGGATATAGCAGCAAGAGCCGACACGCTACGGGAAGCTGCCACAAGCAGCGTAGCCGAGTCGCAGGCCAAGATTGTCGTGCTGGAAGGCAAACTGGCCACACTGACTGAAGAATCAGCGGCGCTACGGGCAAACGTTGCCGAGGCCAGGACACGAGACGAGGCAGCCCAAACTGCAATGCGCAGTCTGGAAACCCAGAGCAAGCAGCTTACCCTGCTGAAAGAGAGACTCGAGACCACCATGGTGGCATTGGAGGCATCCAAGGCGACGCTTGCCGAACAGGAAACGGCTCAAGCCGGCTCAACAGCACAAATTACTGCCCTTCGCAAGCAGCTAGCGGCCCAGCAGGCCTCCATCGAAAACTATGAGTTGGCAACCGACGAGCGTGTGAAAATGGCCTTGGCTGATGTTGCTGGCCGACAACAGGCGCTGGATGACGCAAAACGCCAGACGGATGAGCTCACGGTATTACTCAGGGCTACAAGGAATGAGCTGGGCGAGGCACAGCGAAAATTTCTGGAGCACCAGGAAGCGGCCAGCCGCTTCCGCCGCCAGATTGCCGTCCTAGAAAAGACAACTCAAGACGAGACGGCCGCTCGCGCCGAGCTGAGCGAGCTCCTCAACACAGCGACCGAGAATACCGAAGCACTCACGATACAGCTCCGGGCGTTGGACGGAGATAAGAAGGGTTATGCCGCGAAAATAGACCAGGCAGAGAGAGAGCGCCAGGCCGCAGAGCAAGCACGGACCGCCGCGCTGCTGCAAGCCAATGAGGCTGTTGCCCAGCGCAAGGCTGCCGAGGAAGAAGCAAGACGCACTCGCGACTCCTACGAGCATGCCCAAGCATCTTGGGTAGAGTCACAATCCATGGCTGAAAATCTCCGCAACCAGCTAGGCGAACTGCGCCGCGAGCAGGCGTTGGCAAGCAGCAGCAACGCCCTAGCAGTCTGGCAGGCCACGGCTGAGCAACTCAAGATCGAGCTTAAGAAGGCGAACGCCGATTTGGCCCGTCTGCGCAGCGAGCAGCAGAGCACCCGTGCGACCACACCGACACTTGCGGGCACCCGCCTCCCCACTCGGGTTGTGCCAGTAGCAGCGCCAAAGCTGAGCGACGCCCAGCTCAAAGCGAAGTTGCTGAGCGCTGAGAAACTGCTACAGTCGCAAAACAGCGGCCTCCAACTCGAAAGCCCCATCTTTAACGTCAGTGAAGGCAAGGTCGAAGTCCGCTTGAGCAATAAGCCTAATCTGGTCGACATTTCTGCCCTGAATGGCCTCCCGATCACGCATCTGTATCTGCAGGGAAGCGGCATTCGGGACTTGAACGGCGTAAGCAGAATGCCATTGCGCGTCTTGAACCTATACCAATGTCGTCGCATCGGAAACTTTGCGCCGCTGCGTAGCAAGCGGCTCATTGAGCTGGACGCCACCGACACCACGCTGAACGATCTCCGAGTTCTTGCGGGTATGCCGCTAACTCGTTTGTTCCTCGATGGCACCTCGGTCCAAGACCTACTGCCACTTCGAGGCATGCCCCTGACGTACCTATCCCTTAACAAGACCCGCATCACCGACCTGACCCCGCTTCGCAGCATGCGCCTGCGCACCCTGAGCGCCACCGATACCAACGTCTCCGACATCAGCATACTTTCAGGCATGCCACTTCAATCGCTCGGCCTCAGCCGTACTCTCATTTCCGACATTTCGCCGCTTCGTGGGCTGGAGTTACACGTCATCTACCTAAACGGTACGAATGTTGACGACATCTCCGCTTTGACAGGCATGCCGGTGACCAACTTGAATCTGAGCGGCACCCCAATTCTAGACCTTGCCCCACTTTCGGGTCTACCGATGCGCAAACTCAATCTGGAGGCCTGTCCCAACACGCTCGACCTGCAGCCGCTCGTGGCCTGTCAGCAGCTCAGCCGACTTCAATTGCCACGCACCTATAAGAATCTCGAACTGTTCCGCGGCCATCGCGCGCTGCGCTACGTCACCACTGCAGAAGGCTCCAAGCGACTCAGTGACGTCCTGAAATAGCCCGATGGAAGATAAGGCCCTTCTCAGCGACGAACAGGTCGACACCAAACTCTCTGGCATGCCAGGCTGGCAACGAGCCGGTGGATTCATCCAAAAGACCTTCCAGTTTTCCGATTTTCGAGCGATCAACAGATTTCTGCCATATCTTGCAGCAACGATCGTCACACAAAATCATCATCCAGACTTCAATCTGGATACAACGAAAAAGCAAGTCTACGTGCGCGCCACTACGCACAGTGCCGGGAGCACAGTCACTCAAGCCGACCTCGATCTTGCAGAAGCTCTGAACGCATGGGATTGCTAACAAACAATGGCAAACATTGAGACACGGTGCACACACTGCAAAGCTGTATTTGAAGCAGACGAGAAACAGATAGACCGGAAGATCCCCTGCCAGAAATGTGGGGAAACGTTCCTAGTGCGGCGGAAGCTTGGCTTCAAGAAAGACACCAGTTCTCCAGTGGAGCCCGAGACCACGCCGGAAGCACCTCCCGCTCCAGCGCGCGCGCCGTCCAAGGCCAGCCTCAAGAAACGTGAGGCCCTCGCCGAGTCAACGGTCATTGTACCGCCGCCCGAGAATCCGCCGCCACGCCGAACGGCACCGCCTGCTGCTGCGCCACTTATCCGCCCGGTTCAGGCAGCCAGCCCGCCGGAAAATGCCCATGCTTCCATAATGGATGAGTCGATCCTCGACGACTACGAAGAGAGACGCGCCGACCGCAGAAAGCACAGCATCTTCAGCCTGATTTTCCGCTTCCTGCTCTTGCTTGGAGTCGCAGCGGGTGCCTACTGGTACGTCACCAAGCCAAAGAGCAACCGCAACATCGGCCTCCGACCGCCCAAGCCACCAGTACGTGACTCCGCACAAATCTCCGCGGATGTCTCGCGCATCGTCGCTATCAAGACCTCCGCCAAGCGCCGCCGCGAACTTCGCAGCCTGCTGCTTGCCAACGATCAGCAGACCATCATGGCTCTCCTGGATGCCAAGTCGCCTTCAGTCGCGCGTGATTTGGCGGACCTGGCAGCGATTGTGCCCACCGATGCCGCTCCGATCCTTGGGCGCATCATGGTGCTCAGTGACGCGCAGGCAGCCAGCACGGCCACACGCTCCATGACAGCCATCGCCGACTCCCTGTATCATGGAATCATCGACCTTTACCTGAAGGCTTCGCCAGCCAGGCGATCGCAGTATGCCAGCATGCTGGAAGGCGCGGTAGCATCCAGGGCAGCCATAATGACGCGCCTGCGAGATGAACTTCCTGCCCCCGAGGCATTGGCGCTGTTGTGGCAACTCGGTGATGAAAGTGTGGCCGAACAACTGATCGACGCCAGCTCGGCAAATCCCAAGCTGTTGCCCATCTTCAGTAAGATGACGACTGCCCAAGAAGCGACGCTGAGTCAAATCGCCGAGGTCGCCGGTCCAGATCGTGTGGTCGCCATGATGCCGCTTTTCCGCGCGCACCGGAATCGACAGCTCTGCGGCTTCGTATTCGAGCATGACGACTCCTTCCAAAAGGCCAAACTCCTCGCGATCCAAGCCTGCAAAGAGGCCAACAGAGCAGACCTGTTGCTGGACCTTGTGAACAGCGAGAACAGTGAACTCAAGAAGGCCGCCTTTGCCGCAGTGGATGCGATCAAGCCCAACGCCCAGCAGGCCCTCCGGACCTATATCAAGGCCTATCCAAAGTCAAAGGGGGTTCTCGGCAAGATGGTCGCGACCTCCATCCCGGTGGGCAAGGATCTCAATCGTCTGCTTGCGCAGGGGAAGTCCGCCGCCAAAGCAATCGAACTGGCTGGCCGGATGCGCCGCGATGCTGTGGCCGCTATCCCCATGATTGTGAAGGCCACAAGAGCCAATCCCGGGCTCGAGAAGGCCGCCCGGACTGCTCTCTTAAAAATTGGCGGGCCCAACTCGACCGATTTCGACAAGCTGCTCACCTTTCATGGCGATAAGGTCGCTGGCACCTTGGCGATGGATTCGCTCGCGCGAGCTGACTCGGAAATGACCGGAAAGATCGGGCAACTCGCTGATTGCGTGGGCTCCGCATCCTATAAGTCTGTGGTAAAGACACTCGTGGAGATCGGTGCCGACTATGAAAAGATCCAGCCAAAGATCGCAGAAATGGTTGAGGCCCCGCACACGACCAAAGGAGCAGTCGCTTGTGCCACGGCATTTGGTGATACTGCCACCATTAAAGCGGCTCTTTCCAGCATGGAAGCTGACATTCGGGCCGCTGCCTTCCCGGCCGCGGCAAAAGCCGTTCTCGCACGAGTTCTCCCGCCAAGCGACTACATCAGCGCTGCAAACGTAGAAGTAGACTGCCCGGAGGCGGCGCTGAAGGGACTGCAAATTTGTGCTTCCCAGATCAAATCGATCGAGTCGTCCGTCGAACACCTCGCGACCGTGGTTGACAACAGCATCTCCAAGAAGGCCCGAGAACGCCTAGGCCTGGAATAAACGCTGCCACGCTTCCAGTAAGACAGCCAAGCGTCCATTTCCACTGAGCGGGGAAAGTTCGCTGTTTGTTGTGGGGAGCCGTCTGCGGAGGTGTAGTGGCTGGTGTCCTGCTTTTCCCTACTCAGCACCCCTCGATACCCCGCATGATCCGTGCTTTCCTCTTTATACTCGCCTCATCCATCATTCTCCTGTCCGACCTGCCGGCTTCAGAGCTTAAGCAACCGCTGCTGCGCGACGGCGCCTGGTACCAACGCTGGTACTTGAACAAGGTTGCAGAACAGCAACTGAACACCAAAGATCAGCTTCAGCTACTCTGTAAATGGACGGGCCAGAACGAGTTTTTCACGCATGATCCCCAAGGCCTCAGCGAACACGATCAGGTTACCGTCAACCTGCAGACCGACAGCCTACCGCCCGCGGGCAGCGTCCTCTACATTTTCACCAAAGACTGGGACAATCTCTGGCGGCAATTGAGATTCGAACTTGGCCAGGCTACCGAGTGGCAGCTTACCGTTCCATTGGCCGGCCCGGACGCCGCACTGCACTGGGGAGTCGTCGGCCATCAGCGACCGTGGCACCAACTCGCCGCCTCTCAGCTCATCGAATTTGGTCTTAAGTTTGACGTAGAAGGCACACCTCCCGAGTCCGAGCAGACATTCACCGTGGTCTCAATCACCGGCAGTTCGCCCAAACCGCCAGTTTGCGAAGTTCGCAACATCCTTCCCGGCCCGGACTTACTGCCAGTTGGCGAAAAGTATGAGCTCTCGTTTCAGCTGACACATCCCTACTCCAATCCATTCGACACGCGCGAGGTGGACCTGATGGCAGAAGTCACGCGCCCCGATGGGACGCAGACCCAAGCGCGTGTCTTCTACCACGAGCCTTTTGCCTTCGACGAACAGCGCTTTCATGCGGACCTTGAGCCCGCTGGAACGCCAGATTTTCGCCTGCGCTACACGCCGACCCAGGCGGGGCTTCATCGCATAGCCGTACGTGGCCATGTCGGGGATCGTACCATTGCCCTCCCCTCCCAAACCTTTCAGGCCACTCCCGCCCCCGACTTTCGCGGCTTTCTCCAACGGTCAACCGACGATCCCTTACTCCTGACCTGGTCGCAAAAGGACGGCGAGCACTGCCCGGTAGGCGTGAACGTCCGATCCCCCTACGACAATCGCTACCGCGACTCCTTCCCATACACAGCGTGGGAAGACGAAGGCCTAACCATGTACAAGCGGCTGTTCGAGCGCTACGCCGCCTTGGGCATCGATACCGTCGAGCTGTGGATGTCTCCGTGGTGGCTCGCGCTCGAATGGATTCCGGACGCCCCTGGAAATCACGGTCTCGGGTACTACAGCCCCTGGCGAGCCTGGAAGCTTGATAGGATTTTTGAATGGGCCGAAGAATACGACATCGATATCATTCTCCTCATTCACAATCACGGGAAGTTTAGCACTTGGTGCGACTCTGACTGGGCTCGAAGCCCGTGGAATGCGAAGAACGGCGGACCACACGATTCCCCCACACGATTCTTCTACGACGAGGAAACAGTCGCTAGCACCAAGCGCATGCTCGACTACCTCGTAGCCCGCTGGGGCTATTCGCCCAGGCTTATGAGCTGGAAACTGTTCAGTGAAATCGACTTAACAGGCAAAGACCGGCAATGGTACAAGCACCCGCACATGGCCACCTGGCACAAAACCATGGGCGCATACTTGAAGGAGATCGACCCCAACAAGCATCTCGTCAGTACCCATTGGTCCACCAGCTACCAATGGGTAAATCGGGATGTCGCTGGCCTCAAAGAGCTCGACATCGTACTCCTCGACGCCTACTACCAAGGCTCCGGAGCCAATAAGCTCTACGTGACCGTCCAGAAAACCGGCGAGTTTGCATTGGACATAGAAAAGCCATGTGTCATCACTGAATTTGGGGGTAACCCCTACGGAGACACCATGGGCCACATCGTCCACCAGCATCACTTGGGGCTCTGGTCGGGGTACTTCCACAAGATGGCCTCCATCCCCTTCTTCTGGTGGTTTACACTCTTAGAAGAGCACCCGGGCCTATATAGCCGCTACCGCGGCATTGCCCGCTTTATCGACAACGAGGATCGCACTGGCGCGGAATTTCACAGCACGGTCCTTGGCCAACTCGGGTATTGCGAACTCCGCACCCCCGGGCGCCTGCTCCTTTGGATCTTCGATCGCAAGTACTACTACTCTGGCAGGCTGGATGCGACCCCAGAGGTACACGACGAAGCTCAGATTCAGCTGGAACTTGACAGCGGTAGGTATCATGTCGAGTTCTGGGACCCTACCAGCGGTGATATCCTAATAACTCGCGAGGTGCAGTGGGATAGCGGGGCCAAAAATTCGCTGCCTTTGCCAGCCTTCGAGCGCGATATCGCGGTAAAACTGTCGCCTCTCGGCCAGACGGAGTTGCGGGAACGTTAAGATTCGCTACAGTGCTTGTATATGCCGAGCTACACTGGAGAGATTTTATGATTCGCTATGTTCTTATGGCCGCCACAGCCGTCCTTCTAGTGGGCTGCACCACGACCGGTACGACGGTCAACACCGACAGCGGCGAGTCGTACGAATTGCGACGCAGCGGGAATTCCTTTGTGGTCGACGTCCCCAGCACAATTCAAGACACCCATCTTGCGATCCTTCGCGGGTTTCGTGACCTGCGCATTACGCCAATCATGCACAACGATGCGGTCTCCGCGCTCTACGAAGCAGAGTTCGCAGACGCCACGCCATTCTCAGTGCGCCTGTCGCAGATCGACCGGCACAACGTCCATCTCAGGATACGTGTCGGCACGCTCGCCGACCAGCCTCGCGCTGAATATCTGTTTCGCCAGTTTGAGTCGTACTTTCCCGACGAGCGGTTCAGCTTGGGACCGGACGGAAAGTAGCTAACGTGATGCCCAGCCATGTTCGACACCCCTCATCTTCACAGTGACTGGGTAAATCGCGAACTCGCGTCCCTGAGCCTGACAGAGAAGCTTGCCCAACTCCTCGTTGCGCATCTTAATCCGGAGCACAGCACGCCCATCCTGCAAGCCAGCTTGGGCCCCACCCCAACAGGCGGATACTGCCTGATCGGCGCCGACGCCAAAGACGTGCTGCGCACAACTGCCTGGCTCCAGAAACGCGAAGGTGTTCCGCCATTGATAGGTGCCAACATGGAGCATGGTGCCGGCCGCATCATTCGGGGTGCCACCGTGTTTCCGGACGCATTGGCTCTGGCAGCTGTTAACGACGAAAAGTTGGCCTTGAAACAGGCAGTGCCCATGGCCCGCGA
>DMTJ01000501.1 GCA_003477185.1 Lentisphaeria bacterium | reverse complement strand
GCAAGTGATCGTAAAGTCCGACACCATTTGCCACAGGCACGGATACCGATTCTTCATCCTGTCAATCCTGTAATTCGGTCAAACGTCATCCTATCTTGTGCCTGTTGTACGGTGGGCCTTTTTAGACAGGATAACAGGATTTACAGGATAGGTTTGGGCTACGTAGATCATGTCACAAATCACCTAGGAACGCTGGCTGCAGCATCTGCCGCGGCGAGCACCGTGTCGGTCCAATACGACGACGACGTCAAAGCCATGGGCCTCGCCCTCCAGCTTCACCCCTTCCGAATCATCGACGCGGCTGTTGCCCAGGAAGACCCGCTATTCGGCGGCTGTGCACCTGCTGATTGATCACACCATCGATTGCGATGCCATAGGATCGCAGCCACCTTCGGATCGAACGTGTGGAGCGCAATGATGTCGTGTACACCCAAATCTCCCAGCCACGCTCACGGAAGCGAGCAACCAACTCGGGAGTCTCCTGCCTCATCGGCTCGCACCGTACGAAAAGGCGTCTGTACCAGACCGGAATCGGCTCATGGGACACAATCTCACGATTGCAGATGAGAGTGTCATCCAGGTCAAACGAAATACGCATCTCCTTTTCCCCCTCCTGCCGACTCATCGCTTGTCCTGGCTGCAAAAGAGCCGTTGAGGCACAAAGGCTAGAGTCCTTTCCTTAATCCTGTGATCCTGTCAGACGGTCATCCTTTCTGGTGCCTGCTGTACGGTCGGATCTTTTTTAGGAAGGATCACAGGATGGACAGGCTGGAATGGGCCCAGAGCATGCGCCGGTGATAATCACTTTGCCGTGGTCGAAGGCGTCGTTCGGTGCCGTCTATCGACGAGCAGTGAGAACGGAGTCTTCTGCCGTTCCTGGAGGTCAGCGACAATCCGCTGAAGGTCGTGGTTATGGCGGGCGGCATAAGCCTCCCGGTTCTTCCACACTTCAGCTATGATCTCATCCTCGTATTTCATCCATGCCCTCCGGCAAGAGTCCTTGTGGCGTGCAAATCTCCGGGAACGTGTACCCTGCCATCGCACAGATAGACCGCATCAAGGGTTTCGCCTCCGCGTTGTTGATATGCCGGCAGTTCCACGTGAGGAAAAGGTCAATTCAATGAACGGCTGCAATAGCAACATGCAAAGCACTTATCTCGGCGGCGGATGGGAAGCCGCCATCCGCGACGAGCTTCGCTGCAAGTTCTTCCATCTCGGCGTCGACCACGAGTTCCTTTAACGCCCGTAGCGACTCAAGGCGGCGCCCGGCCGCATCTGGATGCCCCTCACATGCTTCACTGACGACCAACTCGGAAGTGAACAATTCGTAGTCCTGCCTCGCCTGTTCCCACCACTGAAGTGTGATCTGCTGCCAGGCAGCTGTTCGAACATCCCGGCTGGGGCGAGCGGTCAGGTAGCTCGGAATCGACGTTTCTATGTAGACGCTCTTCATACCTTCCTATACACGGTCTTCAGCTCTGTCCCACAACCGGAGGCGACATCTCACAGCACTGAACGTTGCCGCCCATGCAATACCGTCAGATTTACGATTCGGTTCCAGTGATAGTTGCAGACATGATAGGAAAGGATCCCACCGAGAGCCCTGAGGAGCAGGCGAACAGGAAAACCTTTAAAGCCTTTTCTTAATCCTGAAAATCCTGTAATCCTGTCAATAAAATCATCCTGACGGGTGCCCCTTTTTTCGGACGGGATAACAGGATCAACAGGATGAGATAAGCTCTCTGGACCTTGTGAGGCATCAGTTTTTCTTTCAGGGGCCAACATCCAATTCCCCAGCGAGAACCACAGCTCGTCGTATTTTTACTTGCTGAGAATTTCTCGTTCATGTGCCAGTGGGTAGTAGTTGAGGCTGTCCAGTTTGGCTTCCGGCACATTCTTGAGAGTACGAATCTCGGCGCGTAACTTGCGAATCACTTGGGCGTACAGCGCCTCATCCAAGGGCTTGGCGTTTGTGGTCCTCGCCTTCTGCAGAGCTGGTTTCAGCGCGGACGTATCGATCCCTGCTTGGTCGGCATGTCGCTGGGCTGATTCCGCACATTGGATCAGCGCTACCAGGCCCGGCTTGTAGGCATAGCCATCTTCCAGCGCGAAAGCGAGGGCCCTGAACAGCCCAATGTCCTGCATGGTGGGGACGGGCTCAGAGTAGATCAGAAAGTTGTTCGCATCGACCAAGCAGAAGATGCCATGGGTCATGCCGGGCACGGCTAGGGCTTCGACACGCCCACTCGCCAGGGTCGCCGGAGCGCGGAACCATTCCTCGTCGCTGCTGCGAAGATCGCCATTGACCGTATAAAGCAGGAACGCTTCCTCGACCTTCGCTTTACCAGCCGTTTCAAAGGTCGCCCAAAGTTGGTCTCCGTTGCTCCCGCGCCCCGTCACCGCCGGCACCAATCCCTGCCCAGGAAGATTGCCCTTCTTATAGGCGCCATTGTTGTATGGCACACCGGCATCGTATTGCTCAAGCCAGCGGTTGAGGTCCGCCAGCAGCTGCTTCGTCAACTCAGGGTGCTGCGCGGCCTGGTTCTGCGATTCGCTGAGATCGGCATTGAGGTTGAAGAGCTGGATCTCCGGCGCCTTGTTCATGTGAATGCCCGTGTTTTTCAGCAGCTTCCAGCCATCTCGCTGGACCGTCGAAAAGGCGCCGTTGAGCACGGGATAGTGGAGATAGAGCATATCGCGTTCGGTGCCATCGTGGAACTCTGCCGCCCTACTCTGCCCCGTCAAAACCGGCAGAATATTGCAGCCATCGAGATCCAGGGTCCCATCGTGCGGCAAGCCGGCCATGGCCATAAAGGTTGGAAACAGGTCGATCAGGTTGATCGGCGTCTCAGTGTTGACGCTACCGGCCTGGATGCCTGGCCCCATAGCGATGAACGGGATCCGGCAGCCACCCTCGTAGGCCCAGCCCTTTCCTTCACGCAATGGCGCATTGTCGCTCACCTTTTCACGGCGCAACTTCTTGTCTAAGCTGCGCCAGTTTCCAAGATTCTGAGACGCGCCATTATCGGCGCTGACAATGACGTAGCTGTTGTCGATCAGCCTGTGCCCTGGATTGCGTGGGTCGTCGGTCGCCTCCAGGGTCTTGACGATCTGCCCGACAATCCAGTCGGCGGAATCAACCATGCTCGCGTAGTACGGATTGTGCTGTCCCGGCGTTTTCGGGTCGGATATCGATCCCGGATCGGTCGGGAACGGAATCCCTAGCTTCTTGCAGTAATGGGCCAGGCGCTTCTTATCGCGCGTCATCACGGGGCCGTGCACCAAGTTCGGGCAGAGATTTAGAAAGAATGGTTCATCCTTCTTTGCCACTTTAGCGATCCAACGCTGGGAGAGGTCCACCATGCTGTCATAGGGACGCTCGTCCTCGAGCAAGGGAAACCGCGGGTCGTCAAACGCATCGGTCAGGCGATTCTTAGGCTGCGCAAACAGACCCGAGAAATTCGCAATTCGTGGATCGTTCGGGTCGTAGAGCTCTGGATCATTGTAGTGGTGGTGCTCATCGTACGAAAAGTCGAAGCCCTGCTGGATGGGCGTGGGAAAGCCGGCGGCTCCCGAGATATGCCACTTGCCGACATGCGCCGTGGTATAGCC
>DMTJ01000488.1 GCA_003477185.1 Lentisphaeria bacterium | reverse complement strand
CTGCATCGGCTAGGTCATCGGCATTGCCGAGAAGTCCGTTTACCGTGACCACTGGCGCGGCTGCGCCGATCTCTAGAAAGCCGCCACCAGCGCTACGATTGCTGGTGCGGATTGCCGTTGCGACGTCCTCGACCGTGACGCCATAGACCCGCATGCGCAATGCGTCCATTTCCACCTGTAGCTGCTGGGGCGCGCCGCCGATCACCAGCACCGTTGCCACGCCCGGGACCGCCATCAGGCGGTAGCGCAGATCATTGTCCACCAGGCTGCGAATCTGCTCCAGCGAGTGTGCGTCCGTCTCGCTGTACAGGCCGATCATCTGTACTTGGCCCATGATCGAACTTACCGGGGCCATCTGCGGCTGAATGCCCTCTGGCAGAAACCCCTGCGCCAGCTGCAACTTTTCTTGCACGATCTGGCGGTTACGGAACACATCCGTGCCCCAGGCAAACTCTGCGGTGACCACTGAGAGGCCGAGGCCGGATTGGGAGCGTACGCGCGTTACGCCGCTGGCGCCGTTCAATGCGCGCTCCAGGGGCAAAGTAACCAGCTGCTCCACATCCTGCGGCACCATCGCGTGTGCTTCGGTCATCACCACGACCGACGGGCGGTTCAGATCCGGCAACACGTCGATCGGCATTTGCGTGGCTTGGTATCCGCCGGTGACCGCCACCACGAGCGCGAGGGCGACGACAAACAGACGATTCTGAATCGAAAACTCGATCAGCTTGTTCATCAGTGATTATGTCCGGCGTGCGGATCTGCTCCGGAGCTGCCAGCGTTCATCGCTAGCTTAAGCGCAAACGCGCCGGCGGTGACGACCTCAGTGCCCGGTCGCAGAGAATCCGCGCTCAGGACCGCTACGGCGTGATTCCGGTGACGAATCGTGACCGGAGTTGCGTGGAAATGGCTGCCGTGCCTGGCATACACCTGTAAGTCCGCGCCGTCGGCGAAGATGCCGCCGACCGGAACCACGTACACATTTTCCCAAACTTCACGTGGGGTCTGGAGCAGATAGCGTTGCCCGGGCCGCAGGTCCCAGCTGCGAAACCTGCGCCCATCCCGCTCTGTGACCTGCAGCTGCTTGTTCTGCACGACAAAGTATGCCACTGGCTGATGCGCCTCATCGACCCTGACTGCCTGCAACACGAGCTTGTCTAGATCCGGTGCCGCGCCATGCACCAACGACTCAGCGGTGGCGGTTTGCGAACCCCGCAACGCCTCGAGGATTGCTGCTGTCTCGCTGCCTGAGGGCTGCGCGACCAAGTGCAACTCCCGCGGATTCACCACGGTCAACAGCGTGTCACCTGCGCTTACGATATCGCCAGGGCGCACCTCGAGTGAGTGTACGTCCCAGTCAGGCGCACCGTGGGGGCTCTGCACGGTCACCGTCTCTTCGAAGGCGCTGCGCAGGTAAAGGTTACGGAGCTGGCCAATGGTTGCCCCGCTCTGCAGCAGTCCCGCAACGCTGGCAAAGTGCTCTCCGACGGCGGGGGTCTCCTTGAGCCAGGCAATCAACTCGGGCGTGGCGAGTTGCTCCACGGCGAGTTCGCCGCAGACCGCGACATGCCATGGCTCGTCGCGCAGCTGCTCCGGCAACGCCGCCAGCAGCGCATCAGCGCTGGCATTCCAGAGCCCGTTGCGCACGAACAGCGCCCGCCAGACCGTAGGGTTCAGCGGGACATCCTCGCCGGCTTCCACGCGCTTCACATCGGCAGCGTCTAGCCCGTGCATGCGGAGTTCGCTGCGCAAGTTCTCGATCGTTTGCAGCACAATGGCATTCTCATAGCGAAGCTTGATCAGGTCCTGGCGTGGAACAAGTGGAAACCCCTCTGCGCCCACCAGTCCGCCGACACGGGTCAGCTCCTGAGTGAGGATTTCCGCGGACTTCAATGCGGTCCGTAACTCGGCCTTGGTCTCGTGGTAATCCTCGGTTTCCGGTGTCACGACTTCTAAGGTGATCTCAAGCCGTGGGCGGGGGAACGGGTCTCGTAGAATGGTGACCAATGCGGAACCTTGGTCGACCAGTTCGCCCAGCTCGGTGGCGACCGTGAGGACGCGTCCACCTACCGGGGCGACGACTCGACGGCTACTCGAGGGCGTCTCGCGAATCTCAGCAGGAACCGGCGTCGCCAGCACAAAGGTGGTCGGTGATAGCTTCTCCGATTGCACGCCGAGGTTGGCCAGCGCCTGTTCTGACAGGTCGTCGTGGCCACCGTCTCCACCGCTTGCTTCGTCATGGCCGTGGCTGTCGTGCGCGCCCGCGCTTGGGCCCTTGTTCAGAGCCATGTGCCAACCAGCACCTACGCCGACCAGCGCCAGTCCGGCCGCGACGAGAAGATAAAGAACGAGACAAGCCAGCTTTTTCATTGCCGACACCTAGATAAAACCATCAAAAAAATCACCATAAAACTGATCCATGCGCATTGAGTCCCTGGAAACACAAGAAACTGAGAAAACGATGGATCTGGATCAGACTCTGAGGACGATTGTCCTAAGTAGCGTGAGGCAATGGGGAGGGGGGCGATGGGGCGGGAGGGCGGCCAGAATTTCGGCCTTCGTGCGCGCCGGGGTGTAGCCGCGTGGGCGAACTAGGACGGCCGGAATCAGCTG